>BEHN01000049.1 GCA_002898535.1 bacterium HR11 | reverse complement strand
CGTCATGCCGGCGCCTTCCCCTGAATCCCTACCCATGGAGCGTCAGGACATCCCGCCGCCTATCCCGACGACGGCATCCTATTCAGGTTGACAGTAGCCGGCGGAATGGACCAAGATCGCCTTGCCTTTGAAGATTTAGGACCAGGAAATGGATGACTCGGAGTGCCGGACAATTCATCCGATGGCTCTGTCTGGCAGTGCTCCTGAGCACCCCCGTCGTCCTCGGGGCGGGCTGGCTCTACATGCGCGCCCGTCCCAAGCCGGTCTCCGAAAAGTACCGACCCCCTGTCTTGACGGCGGCTCCCCACGACGTTTGGCAGTATGGACCGCCGGAGTCCCGGGCGGTCCCCTTCCGCGTCGTCTTTACGTCCAACGTGGCGGGGAACTTCGACCTCTACGTGTGGGAAGGCGGTCGCGTCCGTCCTCTGCTGACCCATCCCTCGGACGACCTCTACCCGGCCGTGTCGCCCGACGGTCGGTGGCTGGTCTTCCAGCGCCAGACGGGCCGACATGGTGATATCTACTTGATGGACCTCGCCCGGGGTACGGTGGAACCCCTCGTCGAGACGCCGGCCGACGAGCAGAACCCGGCCTGGTTTCCCGACGGCCGCCGCGTCGTGTTCGACCGGGACGACGGTTTGGGCCGTCAGCTCTTTGTCGTGGACGTCGCAACCCGCAAAGTCGAGCGTCTGACTGAAGGGACCGTATCGCGGAACATCCTGCCGGCCGTGGCACCCGACGGCCTTCGCATCGCCCTGACGTCCAGCGCCTGGGTCGGATGGAGTATCGCCTGGATGGACCTGCGGGACCGGGCCCTCCGGGTCCTCGTGACCGGCGGCGCCTGCCGACCGGATTGGTCCCCGGACGGGCGTTATCTGGCCATCACGACGCAGAAGTTCGACGGGAAGGGCGACGTCGCCCGAGTCGACGTAACGACAGGCCGGATCGAGAACCTGACGCCGGGCCGGCCTGATACATACGACTATGACCCCCGCTGGTCGCCGGACGGCCGGTGGATCGTCTTTCAGACGACGACCGACAAGGAACGGGGGAACTGGCAGGTCTGGGTCCTGGAGGTCGCCACGGGCCGGACGTTCCGGCTGGTCGATAGCCCGGGCCAAGACCTGTACCCGAACTGGTGGCCCCCGTCGAAGCCTTGATGGCAGTTCGGGAACTCGGGAATTCGGCGATTCGGGAGTTCGGCAGATGGGCAGGTCGGCCATGCAAGTCATTCATCCGATAAACGCCACGATGGGGCTTTACTTATCGGAGTGAGGCCGGGTCTCGAAATCTTCCGGGGATGGGCTCCAGACCAGATACACAAAATCTAAAATGCTTGGGAGAAGGGCATGGTTGGGCCTCCTACGGAGGCTGGATGCTCGATCCATCTATCCATCTGCCCGTCTGCCGAACGGCCGAGTCCCCGAATTCCCGGACTGCCGAATCGCCGAACTAAGGCCGGGGACGGCGCATGGACAGACTGGAAATTACGTGGTCGTGTCCGGCGTGCCAGCACGTCCAGACAGCTCCCTGGATCCCAGGGGTAACCTGTACTCGGTGCGGTCGGCCGGTCCCGGGACCCCCGGAGGGACTGACAGACCGTCCCCTGGAACGCTGTATCCTGTGCGGCGTCGGAGAGCTCTACCGGCAGAAGGACTTCAACGTCCGGTGGGGCTTGGCCATCGTGGCCCTGGCGGCGGTCCTCGCTTACTGGACGTGGGGCCTCAGCCTGGTCGGCGCCTTACTCCTGGACGCTTGGCTGTACCGACGGGTCCCTTGGGTCGTCATCTGCTATTATTGCTACGCGCACTACCGCGGCCTCCCGGAGGTGAAGGCCTACGAGACCTTCGACCTGTTGAAACACGACGTCTACAAGACGCTCCGGGAGCAGGGTCCGACGCCTATCGTCCTCGATGATTCGGGAGCCCGGGAGTCCGGCCACTCGGCAGTTCGGCCATCCGACAGTAAGGCAGGTAAGCTAACAGAGAGGTTCGGGCGGTGAGAAGTGAGATGGAGAGCGGAAAGGGCACCTCCACGAAAGCACGATGTTCAGGCAGTCGGCAGATAGGCAGATGGGCAGATGGGCCGTCGGCAGGTCGGCCGATGGGCCGGTCGGGCGACTGGTGCCTATCCCGGAACACCGGCCGTCATGCCGGTGCCTTCCATAGAAAGCCCGCCGTCCTGCGGGCGTCCTCCGCATGCACCGCCCGTCCTGGCCGGGTCATCCGGAGGAAGCTTGAAACATCGAGATGGCCGGGCCACCGTTTTCCCGGAGGGGAGCCACATTTCTCCCAACCGAACAGCTCTGCTAAGGGTAAAGCGTTAGGAGTCCAGCGCCGAGCATGCGCTTGGCCGACCCGCCCGACTGCCGGACTGCCGAATTCCCGAATGGCCGAATAAGGAGGAGGCCGATGGCTGAGCCCGTCGTGGGCACCGT
Source organism: bacterium HR11 (assembly GCA_002898535.1). Lineage (NCBI taxonomy): Bacteria > bacterium HR11. Next base: position 1,123 of record BEHN01000049.1, on the reverse strand, counting down.
CGGGGAGATATGCAAGCAGGCCGGCAACTACATCTGCGGCAACTGCGGTCACTACAAATACTACGACGAGGGCGACGAATTCGAGGCCTGCCCGATGTGCGGTGAAGAGGACATGGAATGGGAGTTAGAAACGTAGGAGGTCCCGGAGGCCAGGGCCAGCCCCTGAGACCCGACAGGCGTCACGCCGTCCCCTCGGCCCGCATCATCCATAGGGCCAGGACGGCCCCCAGCAATCCCAGCAGGAGGCCCCCGCTGACGATCCACTGGGCGATCGAGTAAAGGACCGGGAGCTGGAGCTGGACGGACCAGTACGCCATCGTCAGCCTCCGGAGATACCAGTTCGCCCCCTGCAGGCTGAGGAACCACAGGGCCGTCGCCATCAGACCCCCCAGGAGGCCCAACAGGACGCCCTCGATGTAGAAAGGGAGCCGCACGTGCCAGGGATGGGCCCCGAGAAGGCTCAAAATCTGGACTTCTTCCCGACGGGCAAAGAAGCTGAGACGGATGACGTTCGCCACCGTAAAGAGGGCCATCCCGGCTAAAACCCCGCCGAGGAGTAGGCCGCCCCACTGGACGACCCGAAACAGGGTACCCAGCCGCTCGACCCACCACTGCTGGTAATCGACGCCGGCGACCCCCGGCAAGCGCTGAAGGTCGGCGACCAGACGCTGGAGGCTTCGGGTCTCGACCCGCTCGGGCGCCAACCGGACCTCATAGTGCGCCGGCAGGGGATTCGTCTGGAGGCTGTCCATGAGGCCCCGGAACTCGGGAAACATCTCGACGAACCGCCGACGGGCCTCGGCCGGGGAGATGAATTGCCAGGTCCGGACGAGAGGGCTCTCGTGGAGCCATCGCTCGACGGCGACCCGCTGGCCGTCGTCGGCCTCATCCATCAGATAGACGTACAGGATGAAACTCTCCCGGTACGGCCGAAGCCAGGCCTCCAGCCAGTGACCCGCCTGGAGCCAGCATCCGAACAGCCACAGGACGACCATGATGATGGACGACGAGACGCCCGTCGTCATCCGGTTCCGCTTCAGGTTCATCCAGGCAAACTGCAGGATGGCCAGCCACGTGTACAACCGCTTCACAGGACCTCCGCGGGCAGGAGGCTGGGATTGAT
>BEHN01000048.1 GCA_002898535.1 bacterium HR11 | reverse complement strand
TGTATTCGGGCGACATGACCGAGCGGATGCGTACGTGCGGGATGCTCTCCAGGCGGGTCTCGTCCGAGGCAAACTCCAGGTCCTGCATCGCCCCCCTCCCCCATCGCAGGGCCTGTCGACCGAAGCGGGCCCCCCAGTCCCAGGAGAAGAAAATGGAGCCCGATTCGGTATCAGATTTTCAGCGGGTGCTGGGTCATCGGTTGGAACAGGATAATATCCCAAGGCTGTCTATATTTCAATAAAGTTGGAAGAACGTGTCCAAGGGTCAGAGTGGCAATGACGAAGACGCCGTGGAGGAGGGCTGCGGGAATGGGCACGGGTTTCCGTCCCAGGTGGCGAATGGCCAAGGCGGCTCCGATCAGAGCGCCGAGGACGAAGGTGTCCAAGGCGACGTCGAGCACGGCTCCCTCCCAAAGACGCCCGGGGCCGCGGGTGACCCGATGGGCTGGGGCCCGTGGCAGGATGCGGGATAAAGATGCAGGATGCAAGAGGCAAGATACAGGATACGGGAGGCCGGATGCAAGAAGCCGGTCGGGCAGGTTTTGACAGACGGTGAGGCCGGCATTAGATTGTAAGGGTCCGGGTCCGACGTGCGTATCCTTTGGGAAGCCCCCTTCATTTCAGCCTCCCTATCCCTTCCTGTCGAGGCCCACATGCTGGAAACGGCCATCATCACCCTGCGAGAAGGCTTGGAAGCGGCCCTCATCGTAACCATCATCCTGACGGTCCTCCGTCAACGGGGACGGGCCGACCTTCAGCCCTGGGTCCTGGCGGGCCTGTTGTGCGCGACGGTCCTGGCCGTCGGTGGCGTCTTTTGGATTCCCGAACTCCTCAGCCGCTGGCGGGTCAATGAGGAAGCCTACGAGGGGACGCTGTACCTGGTCGGCTCCCTGTTAGTCGGCTCTTTCCTGATATGGCTCTATCGGCATCGGGGATGGGCGTCGGGCGTCCGAGAGGCGGCCCAGCGGCGGCTGGCCCGCCGAAGTGCCGGTCTGGCCCTGATGGTTTTGACCTTTCTGATGGTCTTCCGGGAGGCCCTGGAGACCCTGGTCTTCGTGGCGGCCATCAGTTTCTCGACGGTTTGGCTTTTGCAGGTATTCGGCTTTTTGGTCGGCCTGACCCTGGCCGTCGTGTTCGGTTGGGCCTTCTATCGGGGGAGCCGTTGGGTCCCGCTTCCTCAGATCTTCCGGCTCAGTCTAATCGTCTTAGCGATCCTGACGGTCCAGTTTCTCGTGACGGGTATCCACGAGTGGGTCGAGGCCGAAATCCTGCCGGGCGGACCGACGGAGATGGCCATCATCGGGCCGATCGTCAACAACCAGATGATCATCTTCACGGTCCTCTTGGGCATCGTAGCGCTGTTCATGGTGGCGAGTCGTTCCAAGCTGGAGGCCCTGACGGTCCTCGATGACCCCGTGGGTCAGGACCCGGCGGTCGTCCAGCGGCGCCAGCAGTATCGTTGGCGGCAGTATCGGCGGTGGCGCTGGGTTTTCGTCGGGACGACGGCCGTCGCCGCCTTCAGCCTGACGGGCTTTTATCTCTATACGAAGGCGCCCCCGATGGAGCCGGCCCAGCCGCTGGCGGTGCAGGGCGACCGGGTCGTGATCCCGGTCGAGCGGATTCCGGTCCGGCGGATCGCCTTTTTCGGCGTGACCGTCGGAGACACGCAGACCCGGCTTCTGGCGGTGCGCTTGGACGAGACGACGGTCCGCGTGGCCCTGGACGCCTGCGTGCTGTGCGGCCCGAAGGGCTATTATCAGCGGGGCTCGCAGGTGTACTGTCGGAACTGTTCGGCACCCCTGGTCTTTGAGACGATCGGCGTCGCCGGCGGGTGCAATCCGATTCCGGTCCCCTTTGAGGTCCGGGGTGCTGAGGTCTGGGTCCGGCTGAAGGACATTCAGGCGGCGGTCCCGCCCCTGAAGTGACGGCCCGGGATTCGGGAGTTCGGCCGAGGGTCCCAAAGGCCCTGCCATCCAGGGCTCTATCGGTCGACCGGCCCAAGGCGCCGTTCGTCACTCCGTCACTTGGATGCCCGGGTTCCCGAACTCCCGAATTCCCGAATTGCCGGACTGCCGTACCGTAGGAATCGGCCATGTTGGGACGCATCGTGTGGCGGAACATCTGGCGGCGGAAGGGCCGGAAGGTCCTGGTCTGGTCGATCATGGCCGTCAGCGCCCTGCTGGTCTCGGCCCTCATGACGGCGGCCGTGGGTTACGAGCGGACGTTGGAGCGGCGGCTTCAGCGGCTCGGTCCCAATCTGGTCGTCGTCCCGGAGGCCGCGGCGGGCGTGACGACGTTCCGACTGGGGGACTGGCGGGCCATGATGACCATCTTTTGGCGGAACAATTTAGTCGCCATCGTACCGGTGTACTACACGGCCTGGTGGGCCGAGGGCCGGGGCGAGAAGTGGCCGGTCCTATTAACGTTTCTGAACCCGATAGGGGCGAAAGATTCGGCGTTCCTACAACCCCCAGAAGGACGCTGGTTGGCCTTTGACTGGCGGGACCTATCGGACGGGTGGCAGATTTCGGGCCGGTGGCCGGCGTCGCCAGCGGAGGTATTGGTCGGCGTCCGGTGGGCTCGGTCTCGGGGTCTACGGCCCGGAGACACGGTCGTCCTGCGGACCGAGTCGGATCAGGTCCTACGTCTTCAGGTGGCAGGCATCGTCCAGACGCAGGGTCGGGAGGACTCGATGGTCCTGGTCGACTGGCGGGCCGTCGGGCCGCCGACCGAGGACCGACCGGTCCATCGGTTTTACGTGCGGGCCGTGACGCTACCGGAGCCGGCCGTGCCCGTGCGGCTCGAGAACCTGCCGCCGGCCGAGCAGGAGAGGTGGCTGTGTCAGCCCTATCCGACGTCCATCGCCTATCAGATTCGGCAAGCCCTCCCGCATGCCTCGGCCTATCCCCTTCAGCAGGTCATCCATCAGGAGGTCGCCTTCTGGAAGCCGGTCCAGCGGCTCGTACTGGCCGTCACGGCGGCCATCGTGGCGGCCATGTTGGCCGGGATGGGCGTCGTCATGTCGGGACTCGTGCGGTCTCGGACGTATGAGATCGTGCTCTTTCACACGCTGGGGGCCGGGTCGGTCCAGATCGGGCTTGTGTTTCTCATCGAGAGCAGTCTGTTGGCCGTCACGGCGGCTCTCGTGGGATGGCCGTCGGGGAGCTTCATCCTCCGGTTCTGGGCCGAAGCCGGCGGCATCCCTTATCCGGGACTCCTCCCCGAGGTCGGCGGGGCGACCCTCCTCCTGACGACCCTGATCACGGGGCTCGTGACGCTCTGGGCCGTCCGTCGGGAGCTTCGACGCATCCAGCCGGCGGTCCTTCACGAAGTCGCGATTTCATAACAGAGCTGTTCGGGAGGTGAGAAGTGCGATGGAGAGCGGAAAGGGCACCTCCACGAAAGCATGATGTTTCAAGCATTCGGCAGGTGGGCAGTTGGCAGTGGGCAGGTCGGCAGATAGGCAGATGGGCAGGTGGGCAGGTCGGCCGGTCGGGCGACAGGCGTCTATCCTCGGCCCACCGGCCATCATGCCGGTGGCTTCCGTAGAGAGCCTGCCGCCATGCGGGCGTCCTCTTCATGCACCGCCCTAAA
>BEHN01000047.1 GCA_002898535.1 bacterium HR11 | reverse complement strand
TCGTCGGAGGTCGAGTATGAAGCGCTGGATACGGATGATAGGGCGGGCGGGAGTCGTCGGAGGCCTGGTCCTCGGCATCTTACTGGGGAGCCTCTTCGGTTGGACGTGGGACACGCGCCCGACGCTCCAACCGGATCCCTTCCAGGGCCCCATGCGGGCCTTTTTGACGGACCAGGCCCGGCCCTTTTATGCCCGGGATCGGGTCGTCGACATCCAGCACATGACCCTGCGGTTGAAAGTGGACCCGACCCGGAAATGGATCGAAGGAGCGGTCACTTACCGGGTCGAGGCCCTGCGCCCGCAGGTCGCCCAGTGGGTCTTGGACGCCGGGCCGGACCTGGAGATTCGGCGCGTGGCCGACGGCTCGGGTGACCTTCCGTTTCAGCATTACGGAGAGCAACTCGTCATCCGCTGGCCGGCCCCGCTCTCGATGGGTCAGACCGATGAGGTGACCATCGAGTACCAGGGCCGCCCCTCCAAGGGGCTGTACTTTGTCGGACCGGACGTTCATCCGGGATGGCCCGTCCAGGTCTGGTCGCAGGGAGAGGCCGAGGACAATCACTTTTGGTTTCCGACCCACGACTTTCCCAACGACCGGTTCACGACAGAAGCCTACTGGACGGTCCCGAAGCCCCTGATGGCCATCGCCAACGGGGCCCTGGTCGACGTGCAGGACAGTCCGGACGGTCGGTGGCGGACGTACCACTGGAAGGAATCGGTGCCCCACGTGGCCTACCTCGTGTCCGTCGTCATCGGGGAATTTCGGAAAGTCGAGGACCGATTCGGGGACATCCCGGTCGAGTATTATGTCCCGCCAGCCTTTACGGAGGCCGACGCCCGGCGGTCCTTCGGGAAGACGCCGGCGATGATGGCCTTCTTCTCGGAGCGACTGGGATTCCGGTACCCCTATGAGAAGTATGCCCAGACGGCCGTTTACAACTTCCAGTACGGCGGCATGGAGAATATCTCGGCCACGACCGTCTGGGTCGAGACCCTCCATGACGAGCGGGCTCACCTGGAGACCCGCAGTGACGGCTTGGTCGCCCACGAACTGGCCCACCAGTGGTTTGGCGACCTCCTGACCTGCAAGGGCTGGCCCCACATCTGGCTGAACGAGAGCTTCGCCACCTTCATGGCCGCCGTGTGGGCCGAACACGACGAGGGACGGGACGCTTACGACTGGGAGCGGCTCGACTGGTTCGATACCTATCTCCGACAGGCGCGGGAATACCTGCGGCCCATCGTCTGGAACGTGTACACCTACCCGGACGACATGTTCGACCGCCACAGCTACGAGAAGGGCGGCCTCGTCCTCCACATGCTCCGCACGCTCCTGGGCGAGGAGCTCTTCTGGAAAGGCGTCCGACAGTACGTCCGGACCCACGCCCATCAGACCGTCGAGACGGCCGACTTCCGAAAGGCCCTGGAGGAGGTCAGCGGGATGGCCCTGGACTGGTTCTTCGACCAGTGGCTCGAGCACGCCGGCCATCCGAAGCTCCACGTCACCTCTCGCTGGGACCCCGAGCGGGGCGAACTTGTCCTGCAGGTCGAACAGCGTCAACCCCTGAGCCCCTGGGTTCCCCTCTTTCGGATCCCGACCCAGGTCCGCATCGTGACCGACGCCGGGGTCGAAACCCACGACGTCCTGATCCACCAGGCCGCCCACGAGTTCCGATTCCCCCTCCGGCAGAAGCCCCGGATGGTCCTGCTGGACCCGGGTCGCCACTGGCTGACCGAGCAAGAGTGGGACAAGCCGACCGACGAGTGGGCCTATCAGCTCGCGCACGCCGAGTCGGTCTTCGACCGCGCCATGGCCGCCCGGGCCCTCGGGGTGAAAGGCGACGCCGGGGCCGTCGCCGCCTTGGCGGACGCTCTCGCCAGGGAAAGGTTTTACGGGGTCCGCATGGAGATCGCCGAAGCGCTGGGGAAGACGAAGTCCCAAGCGGCCGTCGATGCCCTGGTTCAGGCCTTACAGGACCCCGACGCCCGGGTCCGACGGGCCGCCGTCCAGGCCCTGGGCGAGTTGGAGCCCGTCCCGACCGTCGCCGCACGGCTTCAGGCCCTCTACGACCGGGAACCGGCCTACGGCGTGCGGGCCGCCATCATCCGGACGCTCGTCCGGTGGGAAAAGGGACGGGCCTGGGCCTGGATTCAACGGGGTCTGCGGGAACCCTCCCATGGGGACCAGGTCCAGGCGGCCGCCCTCCGGGCCCTGAAGGACCTCGAGAAGGAGCGGCCCCAGGAGGTGCGGAACCTTCTACGGGAATGGGCTCGACCGGGCAAGCCCCTGTACGCCCGGGTCGCCGCCGTCCAGACCCTCGCCGAGCTGGACCCCAACGACCAAGAACTGACCCGCTTCCTGGAGGCCTTTACGCAAGACCCCGTCTATCGAGTCCGGGCGGCCGCCATCCGGGCGGTCGGCAGTCGAAAGCACGAGCGCAGTCGGGAGGCCCTTCAGCGCGTGGCCCAAACGGAGCCCGACAACCGCCTTCGAACGGACGCCCTCCAGTACATCGAACGGCTGACGGCCGAGCGGGAACGCCGGGAAACCCCGGCCGACATCCGAGCCGAGCTCGAATCTCTTCGTCGGGACCTTCTCCAGCGACTTCGGGACGTCGAAGCCCGCCTCCAGGGCCTGGAATCCAAGCTGACGCCCGCACGGCCGTGACGCCCGAGTCTGGCCGACCGGCCCACTGCCATTGGCCCTTGAGAGAGACGCCCATGCGGAGACCCGTCGTCCTTGGCCTCGTCGGCCTTCTGGTCTTCGGCCCCCTGGCGGCCTATGCCGAGCCGGCCGTCGTCATCGTGGCCTGGGACGGCGGCAAGCCTTCGGTCATCCGGCGGCTCATCGAGCAGGGCCAGCTCCCGACCCTTCAGGCCCTGATAGGGCAGGGGAGCTATACGTTCCAGGCCCAGACGGTCGTGCCCAGCAAGACCCTGCCGTCTTTCACGTCCATGCTGACCGGCGTCGGTCCCCGACGGCATGGAGTCTTATGGAATGACTACGAACCCGACCGGGGTTGGGTCCCGGTCCCGACCGTATTCGAGGTCTTGAAGCGGGCTCGCCCCTCGGCCCGTACAGCGATGGTCTTCACGAAGAAGAAGTTCCGCCATCTGGCCAAGCCCGGTACGCTGGACGCCGTCGAGGAAATCGACGAGGACGCTCCCCAGGTCGCCGAGGCGGCGGTCCGTCTGATCCAGAGCCTTCGACCCCATCTGCTCTTCGTCCACTTCCGGGACCCCGACCGGGCCGGTCATCTCCATGGATGGGGGGACGACGCCCGCGGCAAGCCCCCGTCGTCCCAGTTCATCGAGGCTCTTCGACGCTGTGACCGGGCCGTGGGTACTATCGTGGAGGCTCTTCGCCGGAATGGCCTGTGGGAGGAAACCCTGCTCATCGTCACGGCCGACCACGGCGGCCACGGGCGGAATCACGGGAGCCCGGACCCCCAGGACGTCCTCATTCCCTGGATTGCGGCCGGCGGCCTCGCCGCGCCCGCCGGCGCCCTGAAGCGAACGGTCCACACGATGGACACGGCCGCCACGGCGCTGGCCGCCCTGGGACCCAGGCCTCCCGAAGATTGGGACGGTCAGCCCGTCTGGGAAGCCATACGACTATCGGAACGTACCGGGGCTGAACTCGTAGAGCCGGCGGCCCGAAGCCGTCCGGGGGTCTATCAGCGGTCGGAGCGTCAGGCCGCAGGCGTCGGCCAGCCGCCGACCCCGTAGCGTGAGAAACCCGGCCGCCGACCAGAGGCGTACGCCCAGGGCCGCCAGGTCCCGGGCGTCCCGCAAGACGCCGGCCGCCCGCGCCCGCAGGATGTTCTCGGCCGTCTTGGGACCGATCCCCGGGACTCGCAGGAGCCGCTCCCGGTCGGCCGTCAGGACCTCGACGGGAAATTCCTCGGGGTGCGCCAAGGCCCACGCCGTCTTGGGGTCGACCTCCAGGGGTAGATTCCCATGACCGTCAAAGACGACCTCGTCTAAGCGAAATCCGTAATGACGGAGTAAGTAATCGACCTGATACAGGCGGTGCTCCCGCAGGGCCGGCGTCTCCGGCCGATTCTCCAGGGGCGTGGCCCGGATGGGTCGGAAAGCCGAGAAGTGCGCATGATGAAGGACCCGCTCCCGGTACAGCCGCTCGACCAGCGTCAGAATCTGTCGGTCCGTGTCGTCGGCGGCCCCGACGACGAACTGCGTCGTGATGCCGGACCGTAGGACGGGTCGGCCGTCGGCCCGCAGGGATTCGGCCAACCGGTGGACCTCCGTCAGTGTCCGCAGGTACAGCGTGAAGTTCTTCTGGGGCGCAATCTGCCGGAGGACGTCCGGGCAGGGCGCCTCCAGGTTTAACGACACCCGGTCGGCCAGCTCCACGACCCGTCGGAGCTGGGCGCTGTCGGCCCCGGCGACGACCTTGACGTGGATGTAGCCCCGATAGCCTTCCCGGAACCGAAGGATTTCCAAGAGTCGGATGAGCCGGTCGACCGTATCCCGGGGCGACAGGGGAATGCCGCTGGTGACAAACAGGCCGTCGGCCCAGCCCCGGCGGTAGGTCGTCATGAAGACGTGGGCCAGTTGCTCGGGCGAGACCTCCACCCGGGGCAGGTCCCGGTCCCGCCGCATGGGGCAGTAATAGCAGTTGAAGACGCAGGCGTTCGTCAAGAGGATGCGGAAGATCCGAAAGGTCCGGCCGCCGTGGCGGAGGGGACGGATGTTGATGGGGCGCAAGGCCGAATGCCGCAGACCCTCGTCGAGGTCGTCCACGGCCATTTCCAAGAGGATGCGAATCTTTTCGGCGAGCTCCATACGAACCCTCCGGGTCCTCGGGGCGCCCGGTGTCGAGAGCCTGTTTCACGACTCACCGCCGAGGCGCAGAGGACGCAGAGGACGGGGGTTTTTCTTTGA
>BEHN01000046.1 GCA_002898535.1 bacterium HR11 | reverse complement strand
TACCGGGACGACATCCGCCGGGCCGGGTTCGTCCTCTTGCCCAGTCGGCCTGAACGTGTTCCGGCTCTGCTGGCCGCCTCGGCGGCGGGCCTGGGTTTGATCGGGACCCTGCCCTTTTTCTTGGGGATGACCCGTCCCCTGTATCTGGGCGCGGCGGCGGCCTTGGGCCTCTGGTTGACGGTCGCCGGTCTCCGATTCGCCCGGCGGCCCGTCTGGATGACCGCCCGTCGATTTTTCAGGACGGCCCTCTTGTACCTTCTCTTTATCTGCGTGGCTATGGTCGCGAGTCGCCTGACAGGCTAATTGGGGTCGGAGGCTCGATATTGGGTCGCTAAAAGGACCGACCCCCTACACTGAAGACCTAACACCGAGGTGGATCTACAATTTCCGCGTCAGCAGAAGGCGTTTGACCTCCTCGATGGCCCGGGTGACGTCGATGCCCCGGGGACAGGCCTCCACGCAATTGAACACGGTCCGACACCGCCAGACGCCGTCTCGACTGTGAAGGACCGCCAACCGTTCCTCGGTCCCCTCGTCCCGGCTGTCGAATATGAAACGATGGGCTTGGACGATGGCCGCCGGCCCGATGAAGTCCCGATTCGCCCAGAAGGAAGGACAGGCCGTCGTGCAGGCCGCACAGAGGATGCACTTCGTCGTGTCGTCAAATCGGGCCCGGTCTTCGGGAGACTGAAGCCATTCCTTTTCAGGCTCCGGTGAACGCGTGATCAAATAGGGCTTCACGGCCCGGTACTTCGCAAAAAAGCCCTCCATATCGACGACCAGGTCCTTGATCACGCGAAACCCCCGGAGGGGCTCGACGACGATCCGGGACCCCAGCTCCTTGATGAGGGCCTTGCAGGCCAGCCGGTTGCGGCCGTTGATGACCATGGCGTCGGACCCGCAGATGCCGTGGCCGCAAGACCGCCGAAAGGCCAGGGTCCCGTCTTGGTACCACTTGATGTAGTGCAAGCCGTCCAGGACCCGGTCGGTCGGCTCGACCTCGACCTCAAAGTCTTGCCAATAAGGCTTGGGCGCCCTTTCCGGGTCATATCGTCGAATCCGAAAGTGCACCTTCATGGCCATTTCCCCGAGGTGTCGTGAAGGCAATTCGGGAATTCGGGAGTCCGGGAGTTCGGGAGTTCGGCAGGTGGGCAAGTTGGCTGTTTGGGTCGCTGTCCGATAGGTACATCGGAGATCCGGCTCATCCGGATGAGTCCGGTCTCGGGCCCCCTGAGGCATGTCCCCGAGGTCCCTCTATCTTGGGATGAGGACATGCCTGGACCTCCTCCGGACGGCTGTCTGCTCGATTCATCCCCTATCTATCCATCTGCCCACCTCCCGGACTCCCGAATTCCCGAACTCCCGAATCACCTATATCCGAAGCCACGTCATAAGTTCGTCCCAGCCGGTCAGTCCTTCCAGGTGGAGGATGAGGTCCGCCACCCGGTCGGCTTGCTCGGCCGTCCAGTAGAGGGCGACGTTGGCTCGAAACTTGGCGAGGACCTCTTCGTCGGTCATCGGATTCCGGGCGTGGCCTCGGGGATACCGGACCTCCCGGACGAGGGTCTGGCCGTCGGACGTCTGGACCGTGATACGATTCGGAATTCCGTCCGGATACTGCTTTGTCAAGTCGGGGTCCTCCCGAAGCGTCACCCGGTGTTTCAGGAGGTCCCGGACCCGCGGGTCTCGAATCCGCTCCGGCGAAAAAGACTCTCGGGTCACCTGTCCGTCCAGGAGGGCGACGGCCACGATGTACGGCAGGGAGTGGTCGGCCGTCTCACGCGTCCGGGGTTCCCACTTTTCGGGGTCCTTGGCGATGATCTCGTAAGCCGCCCGGAAGGTGTCGATGTGGACGGCGGCGACTTGAGCGGGGTCGCCCAGCTCTCGCCGGAGCTGAAGGGCGGCGTCCACGGCGCTCTGGGCATGGTACTCGACGGGCCAGTACTTGATGTACGTGTCGAGGATGCGCCGCGGCGGCCGACCCTCGGCCAGACCCCGGAGGGCCGCCTCGTCGAAGGCCTCGCCGCCCAGGAGCTGACGGAAGAAACCCATCTCGCCTGCAAAGGGCTGGAAGGGACCGGTCATCCCGGCCTCGGCCAGGAGGGCCGCAAAGACGGCGTTCCGGGCGGCGTTGGCCGCCGCCGCCCCTTTCCACATCGAAAGCTCGCCGGCTCGGGTCTGACGGAGCGCCGCATGGGGTACGGTCGCGATGGCGATGGCGTGCTCCGTCTGGGTCGGCGTCAGGCCCAGGAGGCGGGCCGCCCCGCAGGCCGTCCCGACGGCGATGTAGTTGACGTGGTCCCAACCGTGAGACCGCAGGCTGGCCGCATCGCAGAGGGTGACCCCGACCTCGTAAGCGACGGCGACGGCCACGATGAAGTTCTGAGGCGGGCACCGGCGCCATTCGGCCAAGGCCATCAGGGCCGGAATCATGTCGCTCGGATGGAGGGGCTCCCGGGAGAGGTACGTGTCGTTGAAGTCCAGGTAGCGGACCATCACGCCGTTGACGAAGGCGGCGATCTCGGGCGTCGATCGGACGGGCGTTCCCCAGAGGGTCGCCCCATTCGGGACCGGAAAAGCGTACGCATACTTTCGGACGGCCTTCGGCGCGTCCTCGGCGAAGGCGGCGACAGCCACCCCGATCGAGTCGAGGACCCGACGCTTGACTTCATGGATGGTCTCGGGCGGCAGGGCTGTCCACTCGATGGCGTGAGCATACCCCGCCAGGAGCTGACTGTAGCGGTCTGACATGACTCCCCTTCCGAGTCCGTGCGGGATGCAGGATGCAAGATACAGGATGGGAGATGCAGGATGCAAGATTGGGGAGGCAGGGGCAGGCTTTTGGGCCTGCCCTCAGGATAGGGCGACGGGAGACAGGTCGGGAGATAGGCAGTCGGCAGATGGGCAGGTCGGCAGATAGGCAAGTCGGCAGATGGGCAGGTCGGGAGATAGGGAAAATGGGGATCTATTCGCCATTCGCCACTCGCCACTCGCCATTTGCCACCTCGCCACTCGCCTGTGGCCTGGAGACCGCCGGGGGTGTAAAATTTCAGGACCACCCGGGAGCCTCAGCGCCCCGGAGTCGGAGGTGCCCCCATGTCCTCTCACCCCCCTGCCCCGCGCCGTCCGAAGGTCACCCTTCGGACCCTCCAACGCAAGAAGGCCCAAGGCGAACCCATCACGATGCTGACGGCTTACGACTATCCGACGGCCCGCATCGTCGACGAAGCCGGCATCGACATCATCCTCGTCGGCGACTCGGTCGGCATGGTCGTCCTGGGCTACGAGACGACCCTCCCCGTGACGATGGAGGAGATGCTCCATCACACGAAGGCCGTCGCCCGGGCCCGGCCGTCGGCGATGGTCGTCGCCGACATGCCCCTGGGGAGCTTTCAGGTCGACGACGCCGAAGCCGTCCGGAACGCCCTGCGTTTCATCAAAGAGGCCGGCGCCGACGCCGTCAAGATCGAGGGCGGCCGGGAACGGGCGGCGACGGTCCGTCGGATGGTCCAGGCCCAGGTCCCCGTGATGGGCCATATCGGCTTGACGCCCCAGTCGTATCTACTCATCGGCGGCTTTGTCCGTCCGGGCAAGTCCGAGGACGAGCGGGAACGGCTCCTCGAAGATGCCCTTGCCCTCGAGGCGGCCGGCTGTTTCTCCATCGTCCTCGAGTGCGTGCCGGCCGAGTGGGCCCGGGAAATCACCCGGCGGCTCCGGATCCCGACGATCGGCATCGGGTCGGGCCCCGACTGTGACGGCCAGGTCCTCGTGTTCCACGACCTCGTGGGCCTGACGCCCTTCCCGCCGCCGTCCTTCGCCGTGCGGCTCCTAAACGCCTACGAGCTGTTCCGACAGACCGTCGAGGAGTTCCGGGCCCGCGTCGAGCAGAGGAGTCTGTTCCCGGCACCGACGACCGGAGGTTGAGCGATGGAAATCGTGCGGCGCATCCCCCGTATGAAGGAGATCGTTCGGGACTGGCACCGGCAGGGCCGGACGGTCGGATTCGTCCCGACGATGGGCTACCTTCACGAGGGCCACCTGAGCCTCGTCCGGGAGTCCAAACGGATGGCCGACCACACGGTCGTCAGTATCTTCGTGAACCCCCTCCAGTTTGGACCCCACGAGGACTACGACCGCTATCCCCGAGACCTCGACCGGGACGTCGAGATCCTGAGCCGGGAGGGCGTGGACGTCCTCTTCTACCCCTCGGCGGAAGACATGTATCCCCCAGGCTATCGAACATACGTGGAGGTCGAAGGCCTGAGCCAGAAATGGGAAGGCGCATCCCGGCCCGGCCACTTTCGCGGCGTGGCCACCGTCGTATGCAAGCTCTTTAACATCGTCCAGCCCGACTTCGCGTTTTTCGGCCAGAAGGACGCCCAGCAGTTCGTCATCATCCGCCGGATGGTAGAGGACCTGAACATGAACGTGGAGGTCATCCAGCTCCCCATCGTCCGGGAAAGCGACGGCCTGGCGATGAGCTCCCGGAACGTGTACCTCTCGCCCGAAGAACGGGCCGTCGCCCCGCGGCTGTACCAGGCCCTCCAGCTCGGCCAGCGCCTCGTCCAGGAAGAAGGCGAGCGAGACGCCGCCAAGGTCGTCGAGGCCGTCCGGTCGTTCCTGGCCCAGGAGCCCCGGATCCGGGTCGATTACGTCGCCCTCGTCGACCCGGAAGACCTCGAACCCGTCGAGACCATCCGGGGACGAGCCCTGCTGGCGGCGGCCATCTACTTGGGTTCGACCCGGCTGATCGATAACGTGATCCTGAACGTGAAGTGACGCAGAAAGACTACGGACCATCGACCATAGACCTGTTCGGAAGCCCGGGTCGCTTCGCCCCGAGGCAGGGTATCCCGGCGACTCCGTTCGGTCTATGGTCTGTGGTCTCTTCGGACCTAACACCCAACACCGAACATCGATTTCTCGAAAGGTCGGAGAAGCCGATGCAATCGGGATTTTTCCGATCCGAACGGCTCCGCTCACATCCTGCATCTTGAGGCTATCGCCATGTATGTATGCGTCTTACGGGCCAAGCTCCATAACCTGCGTGTCACCGGGACGCGTCTGGACTATGCGGGGAGCCTCTCCGTCGATGCGGCCCTCCTGGAGGCGGCCGGCCTGTTCCCCTATGAACAGGTCCAGGTCTACAACGTAAATACGGGCGCCCGCTTCGAGACCTACCTGATCCCGGCCCCGGCGGGCTCCCGCACGGCCGAGGTCAACGGGGCCGCCGCCCGACTGGCCGAAGTCGGGGACCGGCTGATCGTGGCGGCCTACGCCTGGGTCGCTCCCGACACGGCGCGGCATGTCCGACCCCGGATCCTCATCTTGGACGATGCGAACGAGGTCCTCCAACGCATCGGCGAGTAAGACCCCGGCGACCTACTCCTTCAGTCAGAAACGATAAGGCTCTGTTGACATCCCGAGCCATCGTCTCAAAGCCCCTGCGGCGTCCATCCCATCCGGACGCCGGCCGTCATGCCGGCGTCCGCCCCCTGTGTCGGCGGGCCCAGGGCCTCCCCAGAAGCCTGAAGAGGGTATCGACAGAGCCGCTCACGCTCCGACCTGAGGGTCTGCCTCCAGCCCCATGACCTTGCAAGCCCCGAGAGAAGTCCGGCGGGTCCCGGGGTTCGAGAACGCTCCTTATCACCATGTAATCAAGCTGTACATGTAATACTTCGGAACACTGGCATTTATGCCGGCGTTCGTACTGACCGGGCACCCTGCCGGGACCGCCCGCCCCGCTTCCCTTGACGGGCCGGCCGGCGTGGGGGAAAATATAAGATCTTTTCCGTATTTCCCGTATTTCCACGACCCGACACCTGCGCCCGAAGGGCATCTACGGCCCTGCCCCTGGGGCCCCGGGCGGGGGCCGCCCGGTCCGACGGCGGTGGGAGGAGGGGGGCGATGCAGGACCTGGAGTTTGCCTCGGACGAGACCCGCCTGGAGAGCATCCCGCACGTACGCATCCGCTCGGTCATGTCGCCCGAATACA
>BEHN01000045.1 GCA_002898535.1 bacterium HR11 | reverse complement strand
CCGAACGTGACCCACAGGTTGCCCATAGCGTCCGTCTGAGGCCGGGCCCAGGACGGGAGACGCTTCCGGATTTCGTCGGCCACGGGGGCTTCGTGACCGGACACGCCGTAGACTTCCGTCAGGACCCGCAGGAGGGCCTCGGCCGGACGTCGGTCGGTCGGGGGGACCGCTCGGCGGACGACGGGCGGGACCGGCGCCTCCGACGGTGTCTCGGCGCGCCCCGTCAGGAGGGCATCGAGCAGACGGAGCAGGTGACGGCGGTCGCTGGCCGAAACAGTCTCGACGGCCGTGTGGGGGTACCGGGCCGGAAGGCTGAGCAAGACGACTTCGGCCCCGTCCCACCGGGTGCGGCTCGGCGGATACGTCGCCGGCGGGGGCGGCGGGGCCGGCACGGGCCGGGCCGGGACGCTCGCCCGTCGGGCCACGTCCAAGACACGTTGGGCCAAGGTCTCGGCGTATCCGAAGCGGGGGCCCGTCCCGACGAGCACGCCCTGCCCCGGCGTCGCTTCGGGTTCGACCCACGTCCCGTCCTGCTGGAAGGGCGCCACGACGTCGAGCCGGACGACCCGCCGGGCCGGGATTTGGGCCGCCAGCCGGGACCGACCCTTGGCCCCGTAGAGTTCCTGCGTTACCCAGGCGACCGTGACCTGCCGACCGGCGGGCGGATGCTGATGAAGCGTCCGGGCGAGCCGGACCAGGACCTCGACGAAGGCTCGGTCGGCCACGTGCCAGCCGGCCCGGAGGTCTCCGCCGAGCCGGACCATCGTCCGGTGGGGGACGACCCGGCTCAGGGGACCCAGGCCGGCCCGGTCGAGTTCCTCCGGCGAGGCGGCCCCGACGTCCACGTACAGGTCGTTCGGGCCGAGGTCGTTGTAGTGGCGGCTCCGCTCCCCCATCCCCCGTTGCAGGTGCGTCGAGGGCAGGGCGACGACGCCGTTCACCCACGGCGGCCCGACCCAGACGGGATGCCCGATGATGTAGCCGTGAGTCCGGGCCGGCATGTGGCTCAGGGCGACGGGCGTCATCCGCATGAACCCGTCGGGCCGGACGTCCCCGACGGCCCACGAAGGCTCATCCAAATGGGCCAGGACGACCCACGCTTCGTCCCCCGTCCCGAAGGTCGCCCAGAGGTTGCCCAGGTTGTCGCTCTTCAGCGGGACGTCGGCCAGGGCCGCCCGGACTTGATCGGCCAGGGCCTGCTCGACGCCCGAGGGGGCCGACGTCTCGACCAGCATCTGCCACAGGGCCTCGTCGTCGCCCGGCCGGGTCGGACCGGCCGGGCCGAGGACCCCCAGGGCCAGGAACGTCCAGGGGACGACGCGCCATACACCGACCTTCATAGCGCACCGCTCAGGATACAAGATGCAGGATGGGCGTGGGGCATAAAAAAGCCTCGCCCGTTAGAGCGGGGTCGCGAGAAAGACCACGCCACGACATCACGCTGTCACTTGCATGAGGGCGTCCCCGATGGTCCGGGCCGTGCGGTCCCAGGTGTACTTTTGGAGGAGGGGTCCGGCTCCCGACGGTCGGTAGCCTTGGAGCACGGCTCGCAGGGCGCCCAAGATGGCCTCGACGTTCATCGGCGTCCGCACGACCAAGTCCCCGTACAGCTCCCGGAAGACGGGAATGTCGCTGACGACGACCGGCTTGCCGACGGCTAAGCCTTCGAGGACCGGCAGGCCGAAGCCCTCGTACTCTGAGAGATACACGACAGCGTCCGCATGGTGATAAAAGGCATGCAGGACGTCCTCCGGCTGGTATCCCAGGAACCGGACCCACCGGTCCAGGCCGTGCCGTCGGGCCATCCGGGCATAGTCCACGAAAGGATGGGAGCGGTTCTCGCCGATCCATACCAGGACGGGTCGCTCGGTCCAGGCCCGCCGAACCATTTCGGCCCAGGCTCGGATCAACAACTCCGGCCGCCGCCGCTGAAACAGGGACCCGACGGCCAGAAACACAAAGGCGTCGGGGTCGATTTGAAACGACCGGAAGAGGTCCGTCCGGGGGATACCCGGCGGGTCGAGCCACCGGGGGTCCCACCCCTCGTAGGTGACGACGAGTCGGTCGGCCGGGATCTGGCCGAATCGTTCGACCTCCCGGGCCGTCCATTCGGACGGCACGAACACGAGCCTCGACTCCTGCACGGACCGGAACGTCAGCCGCCGCTGGAAGGCCCGCTTGTACCACGGGAACGCCTCGGGATACCGGAAGAAAGAAGCGTCGTGGACGATGACGGCTCGCGGGATCGAAACGTTCAAGGGGACCGTGTAGTTCGGGGCCAGATAAATGCCGTCGGCCTGGGACCGGAGCCACCGTCGGAGGGGCCCCTGCTGCCACAGGAAGAAGGACGCCCGCCGGGCGGGGACGCGCTGGGCAGGATAGACGTCGGCCAAACTGTCCCAGGGGGCGGCCAGCCGGTCCCGCAGGACGAGGCGGACGCGGGACCGCAAGTCCGATAGGTCGCCCTCCGCCGCTTGGCTCCAGACCCGCAGGACGTTCCCAAGAAACCGGCCCGTGCCGGTCGGCCGGCCTTCCAGGACGTACGCCTCGACCCATATCGGGATGCCGGGCGTCGGGTCTTCGGTGTTCGATGGCATGGGCGGACCCTTTCAGACGGGTAAGCAGGCCCGTCGGCGCATGGCTCCTATTGGCTCATAGCTCATGGGTCATGGGTCATGGCCATGAGCTATCAGCTATGAGCTAATAGGGGCCATGCGCCAATAGGTTTAAACCATTACTCATCACTTGTCATTCCCTTTAAACGGTCATACAGTCGAAAGAAGTCACGGATCTTGGCCGGATCTTTCACGCCGGGGCGGGCTTCTAAGGCGCTCGACAGGTCGAATCCGACGCAGGCCGGATGCGCCTGCCACCAGGCCCAGGCCTCGGGGAGCCGGTCGATCGAGAGGCCACCGGCTAACAAATACGGACCGTAGGACCAGTCCGCGACCAGGGTCCAGTCAAAGGCCGTGCCCGTTCCGCCGTACCGACCTGCCTGACGGGCGTCCAAGAGGAATCCGTCGACAAGACCGACGTAATCCCCGGCTCGGTCGGCATCGGCCCGGGTGGCGACATGCAGGGCCTTTACGACCTGCAAGTCCGGCCATCGAGCTCGGAGGCTCTTCACAAAGTCGGGCGGCTCATGACCGCTCAATTGAACCCATCGAATCCCCAGTCGGTAGATGGCGGCGAGCCGTTCCGGCGAGGGGTCCACGAGGACGGCGACGGGCGTCACCGGGTCTGGCAGAGCGGCCAAGACCGCCGCCGCTTGGTCGTCGGGGACGTAGCGGGGGCTCCGTTCGTAAAAGACCAAGCCGATGAAATGAGCCCCCGCCCGGGCCGCCGTCTGGGCATCGGCAGGCCGCGTGATGCCGCACACCTTCACGCGGGGGAACGGACGTCGTCCCAGCATCGGCCTCTTCGGTCGGGAGTTCGGGAATTCGGCAATTCGTTTGCCCGTCGGCCCAAGCCGATGGACCCGTCACTCCGTCCCCTGGGCCGGGTCCGGCAGGGTCCGGAGGCCCGTATAGGGCATCAGGGTCCGGAACCACGCCCGGGCCAGCCAGCGGGAGAGGGCCTCCGGCGTTGGGTCGTCGGGTATGGGCAGGGCCTCCAGGTCGACCAAGGGGATACCCTCCCGGTCGGCGATGTCCTGAAAGCAGGGGTTCATCTCAGCCCGAGCCCGCCGAGTAAACTCGGCGGGCGCCGGGGCACCCCCGGGCAAGACCTGATCGGGCAGGGGCGTCAGGATCACGAGGGTCGGGCGGCCTTCCGGATTCTGCCACGTCTTCGCCAATCGAATGGTCCGCCGCACGTCATCGCACAGCCGATAAAGCGTCGGGTATCCCCGGAGGCCGTCCTGGACGCCGACGAGGATCAGGGCGACGTCGGGCCGGAGGTCGGCCAGCCCTTCATAGTCATTCTTTGTGAACTGTAAGATGTCGTGGGCGCTATGCTGGAGGCGACCCTCGTTGAAGACCTCGACCGGTCCGAGCCGGGCTTGAAGAGACTGCCACAGATGAAACGGGACCTCCGAGGCGACCCAGTCGTCGCCGATGCAGAGGACCCGCAGGGGCCGCCGGCGGTAGTCGGGTCCGCCCGAGAGTCCCAAGAGGCCCAATAAAATGGCCACGAGTAAGGACAAACCCCAGCGCTTTACGTCCATCGTATCCGCTTACACGGTCAGGGGATACCGCTTTTGCGCCAGGCAGGCCCGGGCGATTCGCCGACGGGCGGCGACGGCATTCTGGGGCTCGGCCCACTGGTACTTCCGGAGGGCGCCCCACAAAGCCCGCCGATCATCCCCCTCGGCCAGCAGGGGGACGGCTTCCCGGATGTAGCCGTCCAGACGAGACCACACGTCCTGGAAGAAGACCTGCACGATGTCCCGCTCGAGGTCGATGGACCGCCCCGAGGCCTCCAGCTTCATCGTCCGCAGGAGGGCGCTTTCCATGGCGTAAATGTCTATCGCCAGGTCACTCAGGATGAAGATCATCTCCTGCTGGTCGGCCAACTGGTCCAGGAACCGCTCGTAGGCCTTGCCCGCCAGGATGAGGAAGATCTTCCGGGCTTGCTGGAGCATGGCCCGTTCCGCCGCCCATGGCCCCGTATCGAAGCCGGGTCGCAGGGGGACCAGGATGTCCTTCTGGACCTCGGCGACGGCCCGCACCAAGTCCAGTTGGCCCCGAAGGGCTTTCCGCATGATCATCTGGAGGATGACCAGGCGGTTGATCTCGTTGGTGCCCTCGAAGATCCGGTTGATCCGGGCGTCCCGGTAGGCCCGCTCCGGGGGATACTCGGCACTGTATCCGAAGCCCCCGTAAATCTGGACGAACTCGTCCACGACATAGTCCAGAAACTCGCTGATCGCCACCTTGATGATGGAGCACTCGACGGCGTAGTCCTCGATCCGCTTCAGGATGTCGGCCGGGTCGCTGTAGGAGCTTCCCTGGAGGGCCCGGTCCAGCAGGCCCGCCGTCCGGTAGACCATGCTCTCGCCGACCCAGGCCCGCACGACCATCTCGGCCAGCTTGTGCTGGATGGCCCCGAAGTTCCCGATGGGTTGACCGAACTGATACCGCTCGGCCGCATACCGGGCCGCATGGTGGATGGCTTCCTTACAACCCCCTACGCAAGAAGCCCCCAGCTTGAAGCGGCCCAGGTTCAGGATGTTCAGAGCAATCTTATGGCCGATGCCGGGCTCGCCGAGGAGGTTCTCCACGGGGACGAGGGCGTCTTCCAGGATCAGAGACCGGGTGCTCGAACCCTTGATGCCCATCTTCTTCTCTTCCTTGCCCGTCGAGACGCCCGGGAAGTCTCGCTCGACGATGAAGCAGGACATCTTCTCCCCATCGATCTTGGCGAACACGATGAAGACGTCCGCCAGACCGGCGTTGGTGATCCAGATCTTGGTCCCGTTGAGTCGGTAGTGACGCCCGTCCGGCGTCAGGACGGCCGAGGCGCGGCCGGCCAGGGCGTCCGAACCGGCGTTGGGCTCCGTCAGGGCGTAAGCGGCGATCCATTCCCCCGAGGCCAGCTTGGGGAGGTACTTCCGCTTCTGGGCCTCATTTCCGAAAAAGACGATCGGGAGCGTCCCGATACCCGTATGCCCCCCATGCGTGGCCGCAAAAGACGCATAGCGCCCGACCGCCTCGGCGACGACGGCGCTACTGACCTTGTCCAGGCCCAGGCCGCCGTACTCTTCCGGGATGTCGACCGAAAGCAGGCCCAGCTCCCCACACTTGCGCATGAGCTGTCGTAAAAGGTCCAGGTCTTGATGTTCCAGGCGCTCGATATTCGGGAAGACCTCTCGGTCCATGAATTCATAGGCCGTCGCCTTGATCATGCGTTGCTCTTCCGAGAGGTCCTCCGGCGTGAATACGGCCTCCGGGGGCACGTCCTGGATGAGAAAATGGGCTCCCCGCTGGAGCATGACTTCGGCTTCAGTCCTGACCGTCATGACAGACCTCCATCCTCGCGTCGGTCTCAGTCCCAGAAAAATTCCCTGCCTTCCATGATACCGGACCCCTGGGCCCCCAGCAATCCCTTCCCGCATTCTCCGGACCCCGCTTTAACGAGGGACCCCGCTCTAAGCGAGCGGGGTTGGGATT
>BEHN01000044.1 GCA_002898535.1 bacterium HR11 | reverse complement strand
GGACGTACTTGCCGGACAGGGTCGTCGTCACCGTCCCGCCGGTGTACTCGAAGAGGCCGGCGCTGTTCGTGAAGTTGTTCGGGGCCGCCAGGCCCGTGTTGGCGAAGGGCATCGGATAGCCCGCCTGCATGGCGCCGCACTTGTCGGCCGAGGGGCAGAGCTCCGTGCTCGTGAGGGGGTACACGCCGCCGACGATCTTCTTTTTGACGTACAGGTTCGTGTCTTGAAAGGCCAACACCTCCCCCGTATGGGCATCGACCAGGACCTCCCACCGGGCCAGGTCCGGGGGTCGCTCAAATCCGAAGGCCCAGACGAGACGATGACGGTAGCCCAGGCCGACGGGCCCGGCAAAGGCATCTCCGACCTGATGCTCCGGCGGGGCGACCGGCACGATCTCCAGGGTCGGCTCCTTCCAGAGCCGGTCCTCCGAGCTCTGCCCCCCGACATACGCAAAGCCAGTGCGGAGGGCCTCGAAGGCCGTCAGCCGGGGCCGGGGTACGACGATGACCCGGCCCCAGGCCTCCGTCCCGAAGAGCACCAGGTTCCCGTGGTTGATCGTCGCCACGATGCGGGCGTACCGCACGGGGATGCCCTTCACCTGCTGGGGGATGCTGACCTGCCACAGGTAGTCGGTGACCTGGACGGCCCGGACGGGCCCCAACTCGCCGGGGTCGATGCCCAGGACGTCCTGATTGTCCCGGATGAACTTCACGATGAGGTCCGCCACGACCTTCTCATCGACGGCCGATACAGGACGGCCCAGGGCCTTGCTCAGGTCCTCCAGGGTCACGGCGTTCCCGACGCCCGTGCCCGGAATCATGGGGATGTGACCGATGATGTTGCTGGGCGTCCCGGATCGGGGGTCGATGTACACGTGAAAGTCCCGGCCGTACCGCTGGAAGAACTGCTCCCAGGCCAACCGATTCGGGAGTCGGTCGATCAGGTCCGGAAGCCGCTCGTGGCTCATGCCGATGTACAGCTCGGGCCTAAAGAATTCCTTTTGATGCAGGCCGGTCGGGACCCCCGGCGGTTGAAACTTGGGCTGGAGGGTCCAGGCCGGACCGGCGACCACCGACAGAAGGATCATGAGGGTGAGGACCGGTAGGCTACGGAGACGCATAGAGCCCCTCCCTGATGAGGTGAAAGATGGCCATGCGCCCTCGGGACCCCGGCCGTCTCACTCGAGACCGGATACACCAATTGCGGGTGAGAGAGGCTCTACCGCCTCACTGGGGGAAATACACCCCGACGTCACCTCGGACGTCTCGGGTCCTGGCTTCGAGGGGGAATGCGTGGCTCCAAAACCCCAGCCTGTTCCCTTAATAGGGCCGTTCGGTTCGTGAAAACCCGTATGAATTCAGCCTTTCCGCCCCTTCGGGAAGGACGTTTTTTGCAGGGACGGAGTGATGAAGTAACGGGCAACGGTCTTGGGCCGACGGGCCGGTCGGGATCATCCTTCCATCGTCACTTCGTCACTCCATCACTCCGTCCCTTTGAAAAATCGTGCTTCCCGGGGGATGGTAAGGGTTGTTCCGACGCCATTCTCACGAACCGAACGGCTATGTCAACCTATCAGAGGGTGTATCCAAATGTCAAGTTCGGGGGTACTTCTTATGGGTTGGCCCCACCTTCCCATCTCCGGATACCGGATAGAGGCGACCGGCCTGACCTATATTTTCAGGCTTGAACGGACCTGCTATAATGCGGTGCTGGATTCCAGGTCCCGATCCCGAAGGCCGGAGGTGTTCCCATGATCTACCGGGGCGGCGTCGGGCAATGGGCGTATGTCCTCCACCGGCTGACCGGCGTGGGAATCCTGCTCTTTCTACTCATGCACATCGTGGATACCTTCATCGTGCGGATTCACCCGGAGGCGTATACCCGCCTCATTCGTAACGTCTATGCGGCACCCTGGTTCAAGCCCTTCGAGGTCGCCCTGGCGGCGGCCGTCCTGTACCACGCCCTGAATGGGATTCGTATCGTCCTGCTCGACTTTTTCGACATGCCGAGCGTCTATCACAAGCGCCTGTGGGCGGCCGTCCTCTTCCTGTTTGTCTTGCTCTTCCTGCCTGGCGTGTATTTCCTGCTTCGGCCGCTCTTTTCATGAACATGAAGTCGGAGGGGCCTCATGGCCGAGCGTGTAGACCGTTTCGCCGCCGGGTCCGGCGGCTGGGAACTGGCCAGTTGGTACTTCATGCGGCTTTCCGGCATCCTCCTGCTGGGCCTCGCCCTGGGGCATTTGGTCATCATGCACGTCCTGCACGGCGTGGAGACTATCGACAGCGAGTTTGTCCTGCGTCGTCTGGCGAACCCCGTCTGGCAGGTCTACGACTGGCTTTTACTCACCCTGGCGCTTCTGCACGGTTTCAACGGCCTGCGCATCATCATCGACGACTACGTCCACGCCCCAGGCTGGCGGATGACGCTTCAGTCGATCGGGTATATCGCGGCCTTTCTGGCCTTTGTCGTCGGGTCCGTCGTCATCTGGACCGCCTGATGCGGGATGGCAATACGGGATGCGGGGCGGGAATGCAAAGGGCCCATCGGCCGCACGCCCGAGAGGGGACATGCCATGGTGCGATATCACCGTTACGACGCTGTCATCGTCGGCGCCGGGGGCGCCGGTTTGAGTGCGGCCCTTCATGCGAGCGGGGCCGGGCGGGTCGCCGTCCTCAGCAAGCTGTATCCGACCCGTTCTCACACGGGAACGGCCCAGGGGGGCATCGGGGCCGCCCTGGGGAACATGGAAGAGGACCATTGGGAATGGCACATGTACGATACGGTCAAGGGGAGCGACTACCTGGCCGACCAGGATGCCGTCGAGATCCTGTGTCGGGAGGCCATTGAAGCCGTCTACGAGCTGGAGCGGATGGGTCTTCCCTTTGACCGCACGCCGGACGGCCGCATCGCCCAGCGCCGTTTCGGGGGCCATACCCGGGAATACGGCAAGGCGCCCGTCATGCGGTCGTGCTATGCCGCCGACCGCACGGGCCACATGATCCTGCAGACTCTCTATCAGCAGTGTATTAAGCGGAACGTTGAGTTCTTCAATGAGTACCTCGTCCTGGACGTCCTGATCCACGACGGCCAGGCTTGCGGCGTCGTCGCCTGGAACATCCAGCAGGGCGGCCTGGAGGTCTTTCACAGCAAGGCCGTCCTCTTTGCAACGGGGGGTTGCGGCCGCATTTACAAGGTCACCAGCAACGCCGTATCCCTGACGGGCGACGGAATGGCCGTCGTCTTCCGGCGGGGCATCCCCCTCGAGGACATGGAGTTCTATCAGTTTCACCCGACGGGCATTTACAAGATGGGCATCCTCTTGTCGGAAGCCGCTCGCGGCGAGGGCGGCGTCCTGCGGAATGGCCTCGGCGAACGCTTCATGGAGCGCTATGCCCCGACCATCAAGGACCTGGCGCCCCGGGACATCGTCTCCCGGGCCATCTATTTGGAAATCCGGGAGGGCCGGGGCGTGAACGGCCGGGACTACGTCCACTTGGACCTGACCCACCTGGGCCGGGAGGTCCTTGAAAAGAAGCTCCCGGACATCACCGAATTCGTCCGGACGTACCTGGGCCTCGACCCGGCGCGGGACCTCATCCCGATTCAACCGACGGCCCACTATGCCATGGGCGGCATCCCGACGGACGTCCACGGCCGGGTCGTCGTCGACGCCCGAAACACGCCCCTGCCGGGGCTGTATGCGGCCGGCGAGGTCGCCTGCGTGTCGGTCCATGGGGCCAACCGCCTGGGGACGAACTCCCTGGTCGACATCGTCGTCTTCGGCCGTCGGGCCGGCAAGCACATGGCCCGCTTCGTCCAGGAGACCGATTGGCCGCCCCTGCCGCCGAATCCGACGGAGGTGGCCGAGCATCTGATCGCCCACTTCCTGCAGGGAAACGGGACCGAGTCCGTCAGCCGGATCCGGGACGAACTCCAGACGGTCATGATGGAGGACGCCTCCGTATTTCGCACGGGAGCCTCCCTGCGGCACGCCTGGGACGTCCTCCGGGGTCTCCGGGAGCGGTACTGTCGGTCCGGCATCCAGGACAAGGGCCAGGTCTTCAACCTCGACCTGGTCGAGGCCCTCGAACTGGGCTTCCTGCTGGACTGTGCGGAGGCCCTCGTCGCCTCGGCTCTGTTCCGGACCGAAAGCCGCGGCGCCCACTACCGGGAGGACTATCCCCAGCGGGACGACGCCAACTGGCTGAAGCACACGCTGGCCTTCCGGCAGGACGACGGTACCATTCGCCTCGACACCAAGCCCGTCGTCATCACCCGATTTATGCCCCAGGAGCGGAAGTATTAAACGAGGGCGGGTGGGCCGATAGGCAGGTCGGCCGATGGGGAGGAGCCATGGTGTGGCTCGTGACGTCTCCGCCGATGGAACACCCGGCCCGGCAGTTGCGGCGTCTCCTGGCGACGGGGGACGTCCTCGTGGCGCCCGGCGTTTTTAACGCCCTCGTCGCTCGTATCGCCCAACGCCTGGGATTTCGCGTTCTGTACTTTTCAGGTGCCGCCTTTTCGGCGAGCCTGGGCCTGCCGGACCTGGGCCTCTTCACGCTGGACGAGCTGGCCGACGCCGTCCGCTGGATCGTCCGGGCGACGGGCCTGCCCGTCATCGTCGATGCCGACACGGGGTTCGGCGAGGCCCTCAACGTCCTGCGGACGGTCCGGGAACTCGAGGCCGTCGGGGCGGCGGCCGTGCAAATCGAGGACCAGGTCCTGCCGAAGCGGTGCGGCCATCTCGAAGGGAAAGAGGTCATCCCGGCCGAGGCGATGGCCGAGAAGGTCGCCGCCGCTGTACAAGCCCGCCAAGAACTCCTCGTCGTCGCCCGGACCGACGCCCGGGCGACCCACGGCCTGGAGGAGGCCATCCGCCGGGCCCGGCTGTACCGGGAAGCCGGGGCGGACATCATCTTTCCCGAGGCCCTGACGTCGGAGGCCGAATTTCGGACCTTTGCCGAGGCCGTCCCGGGTCCCCTCTTGGCCAACATGACCGAATTCGGCAAGACGCCGTATATCACGGTCGAGCAGTTTCGCCGGTGGGGCTATCAGATCGTGATCTTCCCCGTGTCGGCCCTGCGGGTCGCCGCCCGGGCCGTCGAGGCCTTTCTCCGGGACCTCCGGGAGAAGGGCACGCAGGTCGACTGGCTCGACCGGATGCAGACCCGGGCCGAGCTGTACGATCTCATCGGATACGCCGACTACGAGGCCCTGGACCGGCGTCTGGCGGCTTCAGGGAAAGATAGGCAGTAATGCAGTAGGGCAATGAGGCCCCTACGAGTCCTCCGGGAAGCACGATTCTCAAGGTGATGAAGTGACGGAGTGACGAGTAACCCGGCCGGCCGACGGGCCGTTTTTATCCCAGCCCCGCTCGCAAGAGCGGGGTCGGGGCGATTCGGCCGTCCGGGAGTTCGGGAGTTCGGCCGATGGGCCGGTCGGCCGACCTGCCTATCTGCCAACTTGCCCATCTGCCCACCTGCCTATCTGCCAACGGCTCATCGGCCGAATGCTTGAAACATCGTGCTTTCCGGGGGATGGGAAGGGCTGTTCCGACGCCATTCTCATGAAACGAACGGCTCTGATAACAGAGCTGTTCGGTTGGGAGAAATGCGGTTCCCATCCGGGAAAACGGTGGCCCGGCGACCTCGATTTTTCAAGCTTGTTAAGGATGACACCGCCATGACGGGCGGTGTTCGGAGGGGATATGACACCGCCATCCCTGGCGGTGTTCAAAGGGGATGGACACCGCCATGACGGGCGGTGCTCAAAGGGGATGACACCGCCATGACGGGCGGTGTTCAGAGGGGATCGACCCGGCCAGGACGTGCGGTGCATGAGGAGGACGCCCGCAGGACGGCGGGCTCTCTCCGGAAGCCACCGGCATGACGGCCGGTGTTCCGGGGATCGACGCTCTCCCGACCTGCCCACCTGCCCATCTGCCGACCTGCCGACCTGCCCACCTGCCACCTGCCCAACTGCCCATCTGCCCAATGCCCATCTGCCCGAATACTTGAACATCGTGCTTTCGTGGAGGTGCCCTTTCCGCTCTCCATCGCACTTCTCACCCCCCGAACAGCTCTGATAAGGAAGGAGGCCATGACCGAACTCTTACCCTACAGCCCGGGACTTGAAAACGTCGTCGCCACGACGACCCGTATCTCCTACCTGGACGTCGAGCACGAGCAAATCGTCGTCCGGGGCTACGACCTCATCGAGCTGGCCCGAAAGCGGCCGTATCTGGACGTGGCCTACTTGCTCTTTTATGAGAAGCTTCCCGACGCCGACGAGGCCGCTGCCTTCCGGACCGCCGTCCGGCAGGAGGCGTTCCTCCCCCCCGAGATGTACCGCCTGCTGGCCCTGCTTCCCAAGACGACGGACCCGATGGACGCCCTCCGGACGGGCCTCTCGTTTCTGGCCGGCTATGAGGACCCGGCGTTTTTGGCCGACACGTCCCGCGAGGCCAACCTTCGGAAGGGCCTCCGTATCCTGGCCAAGGCGCCCATCGTCGCCGCCAACGCCTACCGGGCCCTCCAGGGCCAGGCCTTCGTCGAGCCCGACCCGGCCTTGGACTTTTCGGAAAACTTCCTGTGGATGATCCTGGGCCGGCGGCCCGATGAGCTGACGGTCCGGGTCTTTGACACGATCCTGACGTGCTACATCGAGCATGAGCTCCCGAACTCGACCTTTGCGGCGCGGGTCATCGCCTCGACGCTGTCGGACATCTATGCGGCCGTCGTCGGGGCCGTCGCATCTCTCAAGGGGCCCCTCCACGGGGGGGCCAACGAGGCGGCCATCCGGATGCTCTTGGAGATTTACGAGCAGGGCGGGGCCGCCCGGGCCGAGGCCTATGTCCTGGACAAGCTCCGTCGGAAGGAACGTATCATGGGCTTCGGCCACCGGGTCTACATGCGGCGATACGACCCCCGGGCGCTCCTGCTCCGGGACTTCATCCCGCTCTTGGTCGACCGTCGGCCCGAGGGCCGGGAACTCTATGCGATTTACCAGACGGTCGAGGCCGTCATGGCCCGGGAAAAGGGAATTCATCCCAATACGGACTATCCCATCGGTTTCCTGCTGTACCTGATGGAGGTCCCCATTCCGTTGTACACGCCGATCTTCCTGTGCGCCCGGGTCGCCGGCCTCGTCGCCCACGTCGTCGAACAACACGAGAACAATCGCCTGTACCGGCCTCGCGTCCTCTACGAAGGCCCTCGGGGCCTGTCCGTCCCATGAGTGCGAATGGCGAGTGGCGAGATAGCGAATGGCGAATGGCGAGTAGCGAATGGCGAAGTAGCGAGTGGCGAATCGGGCCCTGCTTCCCTATTCGGGAATTCGGGAGTTCGGCAATTCGGCCGTTCGGGAAGGCCGTTCGGCGGCCGACGTAAAAAACAACGGGAGTATGGAGCGTTCCAAGTCCCCACGTCTTCCTGAAGCTTGCCTGACTCT
>BEHN01000043.1 GCA_002898535.1 bacterium HR11 | reverse complement strand
TCTTCGCCCCTCCTGTCGCCGACCGCCGGCGCCGGCCTCCAGGCCTCATCCCCACCCTGCGGCCGGCCCCCGATGCCCGATTTCCCGAACTCCCGAATTCCCGGACTGCCGAATTCCCGAACCCCCGTTCACCCGACCTGGACGAGGCCGTAGTGGCGGGCCCACTGGCGGAGGAAGCGAATCGCCTGCTGGCGGCCCGCCTCGCCGGAGGCGGCCAGAAACCGGCGGGCGTACTCCTCCACGTCCTGTCGGATCTTGGGGATCCAGGCGTGGTCCCGCACGAGGTCGGCGACCCGGAGCCGGGCCAGGCCCGCCTGGCGGACGCCGGCCAGCTCCCCGGGTCCCCGGAGACGCAGGTCGATCTCGGCGATGTCGAACCCGCTTCGATACTCTAAGAGGGCCTGAATCCGGACCTTGGCGTCGGCCCCGACCTGAGGCGGCGTGATGAGGATGCAGTACGACCGGGCCGACCCCCGACCGACCCGACCCCGAAGCTGGTGGAGCTGGGCCAAGCCGAACCGCTCGGCGTGCTCGATGACCATGACGGTCGCATTCGGGTTGTCGACGCCGACCTCGATGACCGTCGTGGCGACGAGGGCCTGCAGGTCTCCCTGCACGAAGGCGTCCATGACGGCCTCCCGGTCCTCCCGCTTGAGCTGGCCGTGGACGAGGCCGAGGCGGTAGCCCCGGAGCCATCCCTGGGAGAGCTCCTCGTAGAGTCGCGTGGCCGCCTGGACCTGAAGCTTCTCGGACTCCTCGATGAGCGGGCACACGATGTACGCCTGATGGCCCTCGTCGAGCTGGCGGGCGACCCACCGGTAGACGTCCTCCCGATGACGGGTCGTCACGTGGCGGGTCTCGACGGGCTGACGGCCCGGCGGGAGCTCGTCCAGGACGGAGACGTCCAGGTCGCCGTACAGCGTCAGGGCCAGCGACCGCGGGATGGGCGTCGCCGTCATGACGAGGGTGTCCGGCCGCTGGCCCTTGGCCCGGATGCGGGCCCGGTGGCGGACGCCGAAGCGGTGCTGTTCGTCGATGACGACGAACCCCAGGCGGGCGTACCGGACGTCTTCTTGGAAGAGGGCGTGCGTCCCGACGACGATGGGGGCATGGCCCTCGGCCAGCCACCGAAGGACTTCGGCCCGCTCCCGCTTCCGGAGCCCCCCGATGAGCAAGGCCACGGGAATGTTCAGGGGCCGAAACCACCGCTTCAGGTTGTAGAAGTGCTGTTCGGCCAGGATCTCCGTCGGCGCCATCAGGCACGCCTGATAGCCGTTCCGGGCCGCCACGAGCATGCATGCGGCGGCGATGATCGTCTTGCCGCTCCCGACGTCGCCCTGGAGGAGGCGGTGAAGCGGCTGGGGCTTCTGCATGTCGGCCAGGATTTCCTGGAGGACCCGCTTCTGGGCCGCCGTCAGCTCGAAGGGCAGGAGCCGCCGGATGTCGGCCTCGATGTCCGGCGTGACCCGGAAGGCGATCCCGACGGGCTGTTCGTACAAAAGGACCCGTCGGAAGGCGAGACCCAACTGCAGGAGGAAAAGGTCCTCGTAGACGAGCCGCTGGAAGGCGGGGTCCTGGTGGGTCTGGAGGGTCTCGATGGGGAGGTCCGCCGGGGGTCGGTGGACGTGGGTTAAGGCCGTCGCCCGGTCGGGGAAGCGGTACTTCTGGCGGATGCTCTGGGGCAGGGGGTCGTCCAGGCCGTCCCGGACCTCGGCGAGCAGGCGCTGAATCAATGTCTCCAGCCGGCGGGTCGTCAGCCTTCCGACCTTTCGGTAGATCGGGACATACCGGCCCGGCAGGCCCCGCTTCTGGGCTTCCTCGGGGAGGAAGACCTGGGGGTTCTGCATGCAGGGGAACATCCAGTAGTCCCGGTCCCGGCCGACCTCGCCGTAGGCGAAGACCTCCAGGCCGGGCGTCAGCCGCTTGGCCATGTAGGGCTGATTGAAGAAGACGAGGACCATCTGGCCCGTGCTGTCCTGGAGGTAGACCCGCAGGAGCTTCATCCGCTGGCGGGGCGTGACCTTTCGTTCGACCTGGGTCACGACGCCCCGGACGAGCGCCTCCCGTCCGAACACGAGCCGCCCGATGGGGCGGGCCTCCCGCCAGTCTTCGTACCGGATCGGCAGGTAATACAGGAGGTCCTCGACGGTCTCGACCCCCGCCTCTCGGAGGTCCTCGACATAGTTTGCCGGGATCCAGGGAATGTCCCGTAACGGCGTGGACAACTTCCAGGCCATCGTCATGCAAGATACAGGATGCAGGATGCAAGATGCGGGATGCAAGATGCACCCGATGGGTCCGTTTCAGGAGCGACCGCCCGTGCAGAGTGGCTCAGAGCGCCGGTAGCGATTTTCCCGTATGCAATTCCTGAATTCCGGCTTCTTCTGGGGCCTGAGACCCCGTTCCCATCCTGCCTCTTGTATCTTGCATCCCGCATCCTGCATCATGGATCCAGCAGGGGTCGCCTTGAAGTCCCGGACCCCTGGATGCGGAGGCGCCTGCGATGGCCGGCAAGACCCGGGTCTCCCGCAAAGTCCAGCAGTTCACCGAATCGGTCATCCGGGAAATGACCCGGCTGGCCCAGCAGTACGGCGCCATTAACCTGGCCCAGGGGTTCCCCGACTTCGAGCCGCCCGAGTCCGTCAAGGAGGCCGCCTGCCGGGCGATTCGGGACGGCTACAACCAGTACTCCGTCACGTGGGGGGCGCCCCGTCTGCGGCAGGCCATCGCCGACCGCTACCGGCAGGTCTACGGCCTGGAGGTCGACCCCGACCGGCAGGTCGTCGTCGCCTGCGGTGCGACGGAATGCATGATGGCGGCCATGTTGGCCGTCGTCGATCCCGGCGACGAGGTCATCGTCCTCGAACCCTTTTACGAGAACTACGGTCCCGACGGCATCCTCTGCGGGGCGACGCCCCGGTACGTGCCCCTCGTCGAGCCCGACTGGCGCATCGACCTGGACGCCCTGCGGCGGGCCTTTTCGCCCAGGACGAAGGCCCTCGTCCTGAACACGCCGAACAACCCGACGGGCCGGGTCTTCCGGCGGGACGAGCTCGAGGCCATCGCCGAGCTGTGCGTCGAGTGGGACGTCCTGGTCCTGACCGACGAGATTTACGAGTACATCACTTACGATGCGCCCCATGTCCCGATCGCCACGCTCCCCGGGATGGCCGACCGGACGGTGACGATCTCGGGCGCTTCGAAGACATACAGCGTCACGGGCTGGCGGGTCGGCTGGGCCGTCGCCCCGCCGGACATCGCCGACGGCATCAAGAAGGCCCACGACTTTCTGACCGTCGGGGCGCCCCATCCGCTTCAGGAGGCCATCGCCGAGGCCCTGCGCCTGCCGGAGGATTACTACCGGGACCTCGCCGCCATGTACCGGCAGAAGCGGGACCGCATGGTCGCCGGCCTTCGGGAGCTGGGCTTCCGGCTGACGACCCCCGAGGGGGCTTACTATATCATGAGCGACATCCGGGACGTGACGGCGATGGACGACGTCGCCTTCGCCCGATGGCTCGTCCAGTACGGCGGCGTCGCCGTCGTGCCGGGGTCGAGCTTTTATGCGAACCCGGCCGACGGCCGGACGAAGGTCCGCTTCAACTTCTGCAAGCAGGACGAGACGCTCGAGGAGGCCCTCCGCCGCCTGCGGTCGAGCCTCCCAAGGGTCCCGTATTGATTGGATTCGCAGAGCCGTTCGGTTGGTGAAAACCCGCATGGATTCGGCTTCTTCGACCCTTCGGGGAGGACGGTTTTTCAAGCTTTGGCAGATAGGCAATTCGGCAGATGGGCAGATGGTCCCAAAAGCCCTGGGGCTGATCCTTGCCCACCCGGCTTCTATCTGCCTATCTGCCGACCTGCCCATCTGCCGGATGCTTGAAAAACCGTGCTTCCCGGGTGTTGGGAAAGATTGTCCCGACGCCATTCTCACGAACCGAACGGCTCTGTTCGGCCATTCGGCGGTTCGGCAATTCGGGAGGAGACAGAAGGCCAGAAGGCAAGAGATCCAGGGGTCTGCCGGAGGAGGCTCCGAGCTGACTCGCCTTCTTGCCTCCTATCTTCTCATCTCCCGCCTTCTGGTCTTCGGACCCCTTGCCTTCCGGGCCGACCTGCCCATCTGCCTATTGCCGAACTGCCGGACTCCCGACCTGCCGACTGCCCATCTGCCGAATGCCGGAACAATCGTCTTTTCGCTGTTCGCTATTCGCCGTTCGCCAAAGGAGGTAGCCGTGCGGTTTGCCAGGCTTGTCGACTACTTCGAACGACTCGAGGCGACGACCAAACGCCTCGAGATGATCGACATCCTGAGTGAACTGTTCCGGGAGGCCGACCGGGCCGAGGTCGATAAGGTCGCCTACCTCTGCCAGGAACAGCTCCTGCCGGCCTTCCGGGGCGTCGAGATCGGGATGGCCGAAAAGCTGATCCTCCGGGCCATCGCCCGGGCGACCCAGACCGACGAGGCCCGCGTCGCCCACCTCAACAAGGAACTCGGCGACCCCGGCCTGGTCGTCGAACGGCTCCTGGGTCAGCGGACCGTCCGACCGGCCGACATGAGCGTCTCGGAGGTCTACGAAGCCCTCCTGAAGATCGCCGAAACGACCGGCGAGGGGAGCATCGAAAAGAAGGTCCACATGCTGGCCGAACTCTTCCACCGGTGTTCCTCCCGGGAGGCCCGCTACATCGCCCGCTTCGTCTTAGGCCGCCTCCGCCTGGGCATCGGCGACCCGACGATCCTCGACGCCCTGTCGAAGGCCGTCGCCGGCGACCGGAGCCTCCGGCCCGACCTGGAGCGGGCGTACAACCTGTGCTCGGACCTGGGCCTCGTCGCTAAGACCCTCTTCGAAGAGGGCATCGAGGGCATCCGCAAGTTCCGCATCCGGGTCGGCAACCCCATCCGACCGGCCCTGGCCGAGCGGCTTCCCAGCGCCGAGGAGATCGTCAAGAAGCTGGGCCGGTGCGCCGTCGAGGTCAAGCTCGACGGCTTCCGCTGTCAGGTCCATAAGGCCGGCGACCACGTCGAGATCTTCTCCCGCAATCTCGAGCGGACGACGCCGATGTTCCCCGAGATCGTCGAGGGCGTCCGCCAGCAGGTCGCCGCCCGGGAGGCCATCCTCGAGGGGGAGGCCGTCGCCGTCAACGAGGAGACCGGCGAGATCCACCCCTTCCAGGTCACGGTCCAGCGCAAGCGCAAGCACGGCGTCGAGGAGATGATGCGGGAGTATCCCCTCGTCCTGTTCGCCTTCGACCTCCTGTACGCCGACGGCCGGGACTACACGCCGGAGCCCTATGAGACCCGCTTTGAACGCCTGGCCCGTCTCATCCGGCCCGACGGCCGGATCCGCCTCGTCGACCGCATCGTCACCGACGACCCCCAGGCCATCCAGAAGTTCTTTGACGAGGCCGTCGAGCGCGGCATGGAGGGCATCGTCGCCAAACGCCTGGACGCTCCCTACCAGGCCGGCGCCCGGGGCTTCCACTGGATCAAGCTGAAGCGGTCCTACAAGGGCGAGCTGACCGACACGGTCGACGTCGTCCTCGTCGGCTACTTCCGGGGCCGGGGCATGCGGGCCAAGTTCGGCATCGGGGCGCTCCTCGGCGCCGTCTACGACCCCGAGTCGGACACCTTCAAGACGGTCGCCAAGATCGGGAGCGGCCTGACCGAAGAGGAATGGGTCCGCATCCGGGAGCTCCTGGACGAGACCCGGATGGACCACCGGCCCGCCCGCGTGGACTCCATCGTCGAGCCCGACGTGTGGGTCGAGCCGAATTACGTCGTGACCGTCCTGGCCGACGAGATCACGCGGTCGCCCGTCCACACCTGCGGGAAGGTCGGCGACGAGCCGGGCTACGCCCTGCGGTTCCCCCGCGTCGTCGGCTGGGTCCGGGCCGACAAAAAGCCCGAGGACGCCACGACGGTCCAGGAGATCGTCTCGATGTTCCAGCTCCAGAAGCGGGTCCAGCTGGTGGGGTAGAGGGGACGCCGAATGCGGGATTCGGGACGCGGATGGCGGATGGGGCGTCCCGGACCTACTGGCCCAAGTAGGTCCCGTTTTTTATCCCAGCCCCGCTCGTCAGAGCGGGGTCCCGAGCCGCCCGGGAATTTGGGAGTCCGGCCGTAAGGTTTAACGTGAGAAGACGTTCAGGCCTGCCTACTCTTTGCGGCCCAGGCTCTCCAGACCGACTTTTCGGCGTCCTTAGAGCCTGTTCGGCTCTGTTGATATCCTCCTCAGGCTTCTGGAGAGGCCCGGAGGCCCTGGGCCCGCCGACACAGGGGGCGGACGCCGGCATGACGGCCGGCGTCCAGATAGGGATGGACGCCGCAGGGGGCTTTGAGACGATGGCTCGGGATGTCAGCAGAGCCAGCCTGTTCCGAAACTCACCGCCGAGGCGCAGAGGACGCAGAGAATGAAGGTTTTTCCTTCGATTTTTCTCTGCGTTCTCGGCGTCTCAGCGGTGGAATGGAGGTTTGGAGATACGCTCTACGGTCCGACGGCTGAATCGCCGGATTGGAGACCCGCCGGGGCCGGCGCCGGCAGTACGGATGCGGCCCGCAGGGCTTCCTCCAGGACCTCGGGGTTAAAGGGGCTCACCGTCAGAAAGCGTTCTCCGATCTGGAAAGTCGGGGTCGTACGCCGCCCGCCGTTGACCCGCAAGACCACGGCCTCGCCGTGCGTGTCCCAGTCGATGTTGATTTCGACGAACTTGACGCCGGCCCGTTGAAGCCACCGCCGGGCCCGGTAACAGTCCGGACACCACAGGGTACCGTACATGACGACCAACGCCATCTCTGCCTCCAGGGAGGCGATCAAGCCTCAAGAGGCCGACCCCTCCGTTCGATGAAGGTCGGAACTCCGGGAGAGATACCCCTACGGTGGGCCGGGCGTTACAAGACGTCCGATAACAGAGCCGTTCGGTTCGTGAGAATGGCGTCGGAACAATCTTTCCCAACGCCCGGGAAGCACGGTTTTTCAAGCATCCGGCAGATGGGCAGGTCGGCAAATAGGCAGATAGAAGCCGGGTGGGCAAGGATCAGCCCCAGGGCTTTTGGGACCATCTGCCCATCTGCCGAACTGCCTATCTGCCAAAGCTTGAAAAACCCTCCTCCCCGAAGGGTCGAAGAAGCCGAATCCATGCGGGCTTTCACCAACCGAACGGCTCTGTTATCCCAATTCCGCGATGACCGGGGCGTGGTCGGAGGGCGTCGGCGTTCGGCGCCGCCGGGGCCAGAGGTCGACCCGCACGTCCCGGAGGCGCGGCAGGAGCGGCGGCGTGACCAGTACGTAGTCGATCCGCATGCCCTCGTCCTTCCAGATGCGGCCCCCGATGTAGTCCCACCACGTGAACTGCCGCCGTTCGGGATACAGGTGGCGGAAGGCGTCGACGAAGCCCCACTCGAGCAGGGCCTCCAGGGCCTGCCGCTCCTCGGGCATCGTCCCGATGGTGTCCCGCAGGGCCGCGGGGTCCCATACGTCGAGGTCGCTCCGGGCGACGTTCAGGTCCCCGACGAGGCAGACGGGGTCGGCCGGCGTCCACCGCCGACGGAGGAACTCGACGAGGTGGCGGTAGAATTCCAGCTTGTACCGGAACTTCTCGGTTCCCCGCTCGTCGCCGTGGGGCGCATAGACGTTGATGACGTGGACGTCCCCGACGGTCGCCCCGATCAGGCGCTTCTGCTCGTCCCAGACGGGGTCTCCAAAGCCCTTCCAGACACCCGTCAGGGGGACCCGGGCACAGAGGGCCACGCCGTTGTATGCCCGCTGACCGAAGACCTCGCACCGGTAGCCGAGCTCCTCGAAGGGTCCATACGGGAAGTCCCGGTCCTCGACCTTCGTCTCCTGAAGACACAGGACGTCGACCGGCGTCCGCTTCAGCCACTCGACGACGAGGCCGACCCGGCTCTTGATGGAGTTGACGTTGTACGTGGCGATCGTAAGGGGATGGCCGCCCATCGTTCGGGCTCCCTCCGAGATCGATCCGCGTCCCTCCATTATCATAGCCGTTTAGCCCGGGTGAATCCTGGTCAGCCCGGCTTTTCCGACCCCGTGACGTCGTGACGATGTACGGCTCACTTCAAAATCCGGTCCCGGGTCCCAGGAAGAAGAGGGGGAAGACCGAGGAGCCGGGACGCAGGGTCTGCTTACGGGAAGATGGTAAGGTTCGGGTCGGGGCCGCTTGCCTTCCGCTCCGGCCCTGACTACCCTAATGCAGGGAACCAAGGGACGAGCATGACGACCGGCCGCTCGGCGTTCTCCGGGTCACGCCGTCCCTCGCTCCTTCGCCACGGCCGGTCACGGGCGTCATGCCGGGAGGTGGGGATGCCGGTCATCACGGTGCCCAAGGTCCTGCGGGACAAACTCGGGGAGGACGGCGTCGAGGCCCTGGTCGAGCTGATCAACGCCGCCG
>BEHN01000042.1 GCA_002898535.1 bacterium HR11 | reverse complement strand
TTCGGCCGTTCGGGAAGGCCGTTCGGCGGCCGACGTAAAAAACAACGGGAGTATGGAGCGTTCCAAGTCCCCACGTCTTCCTGAAGCTTGCCTGACTCTTCGCCGCATGGGCTCATGGCTCATAGCCGCTATTGGCTTATGGCTCATAGCTCATAGGCCCATGAGCCATCAGCTATGAGCCATGAGCCCACAGGGGCTATGAACCATAAATCACCCCGGCTCGTCACTCCGTCCCTTTGAAACATCGTGCTTCCCGGGCGGTAGAAGAGGCCGTCCCGACGCCATTCTCACGAACCGAACGGCGCTGTCAGGAGAACGCTCGCACGAGCCACACGGCCAGGCGGCCTCGGGGGAGCGTCCCGCTGAGCCGCCCGAGACGGGCCTCGATGGGGTCCGTCGACGGACCCGGGGGACGTCCAAGATGCCCAGGAAGTAGGCCCGCTCCAACCAGGGCATCAACCACCGATCGGAGGCGTCCGGGCCGGCCGCCGGGTCGCAGAGGACGCATCGGGGTGCCTGACGGCGCAGACTCCGCAAGATCCACAGGAGGGCCGTCCTCTGCGAGATGGGCAAGTCCGGACAGAAGCAGGTCCCCTCGACCACGTCGTCCTTGCTATCGCAGTCGGGATGGGCGCTACACCGGAGGCCGGCGGCGACCTGCGGGCAGAGTTGAAGGTCACAGGCTTCTGAGATGCCCTGAAGCTGGAGATTTTCCACGACCCCGCAGAGGGGGTGGCCCGCCAGGTCCGGGAAACCCGGCTGACAGGACTCTTCCGGCGCGTCTCCCCGGAGACGGGTCAGCCAGGCGGCCATCTGCGCTCGGGTGACGGGCTGTTCGGGACAGAATCGCCGGGCACCCGCATCGCATGGCTCCGCCACGCCCATTTCATAGAGGCGCTCGATGAAGCCAAAGAAGGGATGATGGCAGGGTACGTCGGCGAAAGTCGGTCCGGTCTTCACGGTCAGGCGAAATGTCCGGGTCAACGTCTGAGCGACGCATTCGGCCGAGGGCGGCGGCGTGCAGTACTGGACGTCAGCCCGAACGTGGAGGGTTGCACGGCGGGCTGGAAGGGTATATGATGTAGAGCCGCCCTGGGGTGTCGGGTCCTCGATGCCCCGAGGTCCCCGCTGATACTTGCACTTCCAGTGGGACCCCTTTCGGAAGATGCGCCTCGCCCGGTCGGTCGAGGCGCCCTGAGGATAGATTCCCTCGATTTTCGACCGAGGAGACAGGACGATGGGACGCGCACCGGACTTCCAGTACGTGAGCGTCGGTCGGGTCGTGCAGGTCATCGGCCCCGTCATCGACGTCGAGTTTGAAGAAGGTCGGCTCCCGGCGATTTACAATGCCCTTCGCATCTGGGACGACGAGCTGGGCGTCCAGCCGGTCGACATCACCGTCGAGGTCGAGCAACACCTGGGTGAGAACCGGGTCCGCTGTGTCGCCATGCAACCGACGGAAGGCGTCGTCCGGGGTATGAAGGTCTACGACACGGGCGGGCCGATTACGGTGCCGGTCGGTCCGCCGACACTCGGTCGGGTCCTGAACGTCTTGGGCCAGCCCGTCGACAAGCTGGGCCCCATCCGGGGGGCGACCAAGTTCTACCCGATTCATCGGGAAGCCCCGAAGCTCTCGGAGCAGAACACCCAGATGGAGATGCTCGAGACGGGCATTAAGGTCATCGACCTCTTGGAGCCCTACCTCAAGGGCGGTAAGGTCGGCCTGTTCGGTGGAGCCGGCGTCGGCAAGACGGTCATCATCATGGAACTCATTCACAACATCGCCAAGTACCACAAGGGCGTCTCGGTCTTCGGGGGCGTCGGCGAGCGGACCCGGGAGGGCAACGACCTCTGGCTGGAGATGAAGCAATCCGGCGTCATCCAGCAGGCGGTCCTCGTGTACGGTCAGATGACGGAACCCCCGGGGGCCCGTCTGCGGGTCGGCCTGACGGCCCTGACGATGGCCGAGTACTTCCGGGACGAGGAAAACCAGGACGTCCTTCTGTTCATCGACAACATCTTTCGGTTCGCCCAGGCCGGAAGCGAGGTCTCGGCCCTCCTGGGCCGGATGCCGTCGGCCGTCGGCTATCAGCCGACCCTGTCGACCGAGATGGGCGAACTCCAGGAGCGCATCACGTCGACGCTGAGGGGGTCCATCACGTCCGTCCAGGCGATTTACGTGCCGGCCGATGACTTGACGGACCCGGCCCCGGCGACGACGTTTGCCCACTTGGATGCGACGACAGTCCTGTCCCGGCAGATTGCCGAGTTGGGGATCTATCCGGCCGTCGACCCCCTGGCCTCGACGTCTCGAATCCTGGACCCCCGTGTGGTCGGCGCGGAGCACTACGAGGTCGCCCGCAAGGTCCAGCAGGTCCTCCAGCGGTACCGGGAACTGCAAGAGATCATCGCCATCCTGGGGATCGACGAACTGAGCGAGGAGGACAAGCTGATCGTCGCCCGGGCCCGGAAGATCCAGCGGTTCCTGTCCCAGCCCTTCCACGTGGCCGAGCAGTTCACGGGTCGGCCGGGCCGGTACGTCAAGGTGAAGGATACCGTCGAGGGGTTCCGTCGCCTCGTCGAGGGCGAGTTCGACGAGCTCCCAGAGGCCGCCTTCTACATGGTCGGCGACATCAATGAGGCCGTCGACCAGGCCAAGCGCCTGATGCGGTGAGTGCGAGTCTCAGGTCTCGGGAACTGGAACCCGGTGGACTCATTCGAGGATGAGGAAAATCGGCCTTCTGAGGTAGGTCGGTGGTCCATTCCGGGACCTGGCACCTGACCCGGGACCTCATCAGGAGGAAAGATGCCTGCGAAGCTACCGGAGAAGATCCACCTGACCATCGTCACGCCGTACCGCCAGTTGGCTAGTGCCGAGGTCGATGAGGTCCTCCTGCCCGGCGAGTTGGGTCAACTCGGCATCTTGCCGGGTCACCGCCCTCTCCTGACGACCCTGACGATCGGCGAGGTCGCCTATCGCCAGGGTCGCCGGTGGACCCACCTGGTCGTCGAGTGGGGCTTCGCCGAGGTCCTCCCGGACCGGGTCATCGTCTTGGCCGAGACGGCCGCCTCGGTGGCCGACATCGACCCGGAGGCCATCCTGAAGGCCAAACAACGGGCCGAGGAGCGCCTGCGGAGTCGGAACCCCGACGTGGACGTCGAATCCGAGATGGAACAGCTCCGCCGGGCCCTGGCTCGGCTGGCCGTGTGGGAGAAGGAGACCCAAAAGGGCCCCGAGTGAGGGTCTTTATTGGGAGTGGGTGCCCGGAGCCATAGGGAGTACGGCTCTGATAAGCCGGTAGGGGCTACTCATGCCCCATTTCTTGCCTCGACCCCCTGCCTGCACTCCTTGATTCCCCAATTCGCAATCCGCAATTTTCCCGTGCCCAACATCGAACTTTTGAACTTGAAGGAGGTCCGTCCGGTGGACGTCCCGTTTCGATGGAAGACCGCTATCAGCAGTTTCGGTATCTTTATGCTGACCTTCCTGGGCCCCTGGGGGACCGGCCCGCTGAGTTCTCATCGACTGGTCGTCTCCAGTTGGGTTCAGCATCCGTATTGGATGGACGGCCCGGAATGGAACGTATATCGGGTCGACTACGAGGGGCGCCCCCGCCTGTGGCATGTCTTGCAGTGGCAGGTCCGGCCGGACGAGCGTTCTATCTGGGTCCGCCACTGGCAGATGCCGACCCTGGCCGACGTCCCGGAGCTCACGTATGAGGGCCTCTGGGATGGCGACCGCCTCGGGATGGTGTGGGAGGCGACCCAGACCGCCGGCCCGTGGCCGTCCGCATGGGACCTGTGGGTCTTCATCCGCCTGCTCCCGGTCGACCCTACGCAGGAGACGCCCCGAGCCGTGATGAAGGACTATCGGGTCACCCGGACGGACGGAGGCGCCGAGGCCTGGACCTTTCGGGTCGTGGCCGCCGGCGACGGCCGGACCTGGACATTTCGTCTGGCCCGATCGTTTCCGTACGAGATCCTGGAAGCCCACGTGGACGGGTGGGCTTGGTACCTGGCCGACCGCTTCCGGGTCCCCTTGATCGAAGACGGACCCCAGACCCCAGACCATAGACCATAGACCGTGGACCACGGACCATGGACCTATCGAGGAAGAGCCGGGGGCCCCGGCCTGATCCAAGGGAAACCGCATAGCAGAGCTGTTCGGGAGGTGAGAAGTGCGATGGAGAGCGGAAAGGGCGTCTCCACGAAAGCACGATGTTTCAAGCATTTGGCAGATGGGCATTCGGCAGATGGGCAGATGGCAGATAGGCAGGTGGGCAGTCGGCAGGTCGGCCGATGGGCCGGTCGGGCGACGGGCGTCGATCCCCGGCACACCGGCTGTCATGCCGGTACCTTCCGTAGAGAGCCCGCCGTCCTGCAGGCGTCCTCCCCATGG
The DNA here is from genome assembly GCA_002898535.1 of bacterium HR11. Classification (NCBI taxonomy): domain Bacteria; species bacterium HR11. The sequence goes on along the minus strand of BEHN01000042.1, from coordinate 5,384 downwards.
ACCGCCATGCACCGCCCGTCCTGGCCGGGTCATATGGTCCATGGTCTGTGGTCTATGGTCTATGGTCCATGGTCCTTTAAGGAGTAAGGAGTGAACGATGGCCTGGGTCGACCAAAGCGTCCGGGACTTCATCGAAGCCGTCGCTGCGGCGACGCCTGCGCCGGGCGGCGGGTCCGTCGCGGCCTTGGCGGCGGCGTCAGCGGCGGCCCTCCTGCAGATGTACGCCCTTCGGAGTGCCCAGTCCCCGAAGGTCGCCCCCGACTGGCGGGCCCGGTTCCCTGAGGTGGCCTGCCGCATTGCCGGGTGGAAACTTCGGGCCCTGACCCTGGTCGATGAGGACGTCCAGGCCTTCGAGGCCGTCCTGGAGGCCCGCCGTCGGCCGCAGGCGACAGAAGCCGAACGGAAGGCCCGGACCGAGGCCATCCGGGCGGCCACCCTGCGGGCCGCCGGCGTTCCCCTGGAGGTCGCCGAGCTATGCGTTCAGGTCCTCCAGGCCTGTCAAGAATTGCTACCCCACGGCTTGGCCTCGATGCGGTCAGACGTCCAGACGGCCTACTATATAGCCCGGGCGGGTTTAGCCGCCGCCTTGGCGAACGTGGCCATCAACTTGGAAGGCCTCGAACCGGCCGCCGTGCCGGAGGACCTGCGGACCCGCTATGAAGCCGCCCGTCAGGCCTTGGCGGCCGTCCCGCTGGACCTGCCGGGATAACGTTTTGGGCAGATCGGCCGGTGGGCAGGTCGGCAGTCGGCCGGTGGGAGAGGGATACCTGTGCGGGCGGCTCCCTCGACCCGGGTAATGGCTCGTTACGACGGAACGAGGAGGCTCATCGTCCCGACGGGGACGGCCGTCGGGCCGGTCGGGGGCTTTGTCTTCGACGGACGGTTCCAGCCGGAGCCTTTGGACGGCCGTCATCCCCGGTATCCGCAGGCCAGAGACCGTCCCTCCTTCCCTCTCAGGCCACCCCAGGGATAGCCCTGACCTGCCGACTGCCCATCTGCCCCCTTACCGGATACGCCGTTTGCCAAGGGCGGCTCGGATATGCCATCCTATGGAGCCCTGAAAGGCCAGGACCCTGCATGAAGAGCCGGTGTTCGATTCCACGCCTGGGAGGCGCCTATGACCCAGGAACGGGACGTGTACGACGTGACCATCATCGGCGGCGGACCGGTCGGCCTCTTTGCGGCCTTCTATGCGGGTCTTCGGGAAATGCGGACGAAGATCATCGAGGCCCTCCCCGAGCTGGGGGGCCAACTGATCACGCTGTATCCCGAAAAGCTCATCTATGACGTGGCCGGCTTCCCGGAAGTCCTGGCCAAGGACTTGGCGGCGAGCCTCATCGCCCAGGGCCTTCGCTACCAGCCCACCGTGTGCCTCGAGGAGCGGGCCGTCCAGTTGGAACGGGAGCCCGACGGCGTCTACGTGATCACGACCGACAAGGGCCGACGTCACTGGACCCGGACGGTCATCGTCTGCGCCGGCATCGGGGCCTTCAACCCGAACCGATTGGACCGACCCGGCGTGCAGGCCTTCGAGGGCCGGGGCGTCTACTACTTTGCGAAGAACTTCGAGGAGTTTCGGGACAAGCGCCTGCTCATCGTCGGGGGCGGCGACTCGGCCGTGGACTGGGCCCTCCATCTCTATCCCATCGCCCGACACGTCACGCTGATCCACCGCCGGACCGAATTCCGGGCCCACGAAAAGAGCGTGCGGGAGCTGATGGCGGCCCCCGTGACGGTCAAGACCCCTTATGAGCTTAAGGAACTCCGAGGCGACACCTGGGTCCGGGAGGCCGTCATCTATCAGAACCGGACGATGGAGGAGGAGACCCTCCCGGTCGATGCCGTCATCCTGGCCTTAGGCTTTAAGGCCGACATCGGCCCCCTGGCCGAGTGGGGCTTTGAGCTGGACGGGCGCTATATCAAGGTGAACGCCCGGATGGAGACGAGCCTGCCGGGCGTCTTCGCCTGCGGGGATATCGCCAGCGTGGAAGGCGTCGGGAACCTCAAGCTCCTGGCGACGGGCTTCGGCCAGGCGGCCATCGCCGTCGGGGCGGCCAAGATGTTCATCGACCCGACGGCCCGTCTGTTCGGCGGCCACAGTAGCGAGATCGTCCCCAAGAAGGAAAAGGCCGAGGCGGCCACCTGATCGGGCCCGGGCATTCGGGAGGCCGGCAGTTCGGGAATTGGGCGAGTCGACCGATAGACAGTGGGAGATTCGGTGTTGGATGCAGGGTGTCGAAGCCGAACGCCCGGCTCCCGACGTCTTCGCCAGAGCGGGGTCCGGGACCCTGACGCCTGGAACGGCGGGCGGCGATGGCCATTCCACCGTTGGGACCCATCGGACCGGAGCGGCCGGCCCTGCGCATCGTGCGCGGGCAAGGTCCCTTTGTGTACGACGCCGACGGACGGGCCTGGATGGACCTGACGTCGGGCCTGATGGTCAACGTCTTGGGCCATCGGCATCCGGCCGTCGAGCGGGCCGTCGCCCGGCAAGTCCGGCAACATGCCCACGTCATGGTGTACGGCGTGTGGCCCGCCGAGATTCAGGTCCGGTGGGCCCGCCGGCTCAAGACGCTCCTGCCCGAGGGATTGACGGCCATTTATCCGACCAACAGCGGCACCGAGGCCATCGAGGGGGCCCTCAAGACGGCTTTCGTGAAGACAGGCCGACGGACCTTTGTGGCCTTTGAGGGCGCTTATCACGGGGAGACCCAGGGCGCCCTGGCCCTGATCGGGTCGCCGGCCTATCGGACGGCGTTCCGGTGGACGGAGGCGTCGGTCCTTCATCTGCCTTGGGACGACCCGACGGCCCTCGAGGCCATCGACGAGCGGGTCGCCGCCGTCGTCGTCGAGCCCGTCCAGGGAGAGGGCGGGATTCGGACGGCCGGCGCTCGATTCTGGCAGACCCTCCAGCGCCGGTGCCGGGACGTCGGGGCCCTCTTGATCCTGGACGAAGTCCAGACCGGGATGGGCCGGTGTGGGTCGTGGTGGGCGTGCCAGCGGCTTCAGGTGCGGCCCGACATCCTCGTCCTCGGCAAGGCTCTCGGGGGCGGATTCCCCTTGGGGGCTTTCGTCCTGCGGGCGGGTCTGGCGCAGGCCCTGCTGGCGACGGGTCTGATTCCCCATCTGTCCACCTTCGGGGGGCATCCCGTATCATGCGCGGCCAGTCTGGCCGTAATACGTGTGATCCGACGCCAGCGGCTCATCCAACGGGTCCAGCGACTGGAGGCCCGATGGCGTCGGGTCTTTCAGGGCTGGTGCCGGGCTTACCCGACCGTCCTGGCCGGCGCCCGGGGCCTGGGCCTCATGTGGGGCCTCGTCTTTCATCGGCCCGAGCAGGCCGAGGCCTTCCTTCAAGCCGCTCAAGCCCGGGGGTACTTAATGGACCGACCCCTCTTCGAGGCCCGGGTCGTTCGATTTGCGCCGCCCTATATTTTGACACCGGCGCAGGTCCAACGGGTCCAGGGAGACCTGGAGGCGATCCTGAAGGAACTGGCAGTAAGGCAATAGGGTGAGTCGGCAGATAGGCAGGTGGGTAGAGGGCCTGAACGGGTCTCCCCGCCATCGGTAGGAGGGCCTGAGGATGCCCCTATCTCAAAGCAGACGGACGCTTGGGACTTGGCGACGAGAGCTTTGAGACCCGACTCACCTCAATAAGTCGGGCGCCCAGGGGACGAATGACCCATCGGCCGACCTGCCCATCTGCCGGACTGCCGAATTCCCGAATTGCCTTACTGCCTCACTTCGAGAGGAGGTCCCGGATGGTTCCGCGGTCCCGATTCATCTCCGTCCTGCTGACCCTCGGCCTGGGGGTCTTCGTCCTCGGCGGGCCCTCGATGGCCTGGAGTCACGAGGGACATCGCAGCAAGTCCAAGGCGCCGAATGCTTCCCAGAAGGTCGAAGAGCGGTCGTCCGATACGCCGGCGTCTCCCGAGCGACCCGAGGGAACCGGGTCTCCCGGCGGGCCGTCGGGGGCGGCTTGGGTGCCGCGTGAGTCTGGACCGGAGGGCCCTGAACCGGGCGAAGGGGTCCGGCCCCTGAGGGTCCTCTGGCGTCAGCAGTTATTTGCCCACATGCACAATAAGATCGTCCACTTCCCCATCGCCCTGGGCCTGATGGGGGCCGTCTTGGCGCTCCTCAGCCGTCGGTGGCCCCAATACGAATCGGCGGCCCGGCTCCTGATCGGGGTGGCGGCCCTCTTCGCCCTGGCGGCTTACTTCGCCGGGGAAGCCCAGGCCGAGGACTTCGAGGGAAGCGAGCTGGAGCAAGTCTTGGAGTGGCATGAGCGGCTCGGCGTGACGACGACGGTCCTGCTCTGGCTGGGTGTCGTCGTGAGCTGGACGCCGCCGGCCCGCCGCTGGCTCTGGGTCTGGGCCCTCATCGTCCTGGTCTTGATCCCCGTGACGGGCTTTTTCGGCGGCATCCTGGCCCATGCCGAGTAGCATAGACCGCCGACCATAGACCATAGACCATAGACCATGGACCATGGACTGTAGCCCTGTCCGAGGCGGACCGAGCCCGCCGTCTTGGGACGAGGCGACTCAAATCCCGCCGGGAGGTCTATGGTCTGGAGTCTACGGTCTGTGGTCCCTCATCTTGCATCTCGCGGCCTGCATCTTGTATCTTGCATCGTAGTCTTTCATGAGGGGATCCCGATGGAAGCGCTTTGGCCGGTCATTCACAGTAACTACCCGCGGGTCGGGGATGCGCCGGAAGAGCAGAAACTCCGGCGGGCCATCGCCGCTTGGGAGCAGAAGCAGATCAGCGACGATGAGCTCCGGCAGGTCGAGGACGAGGTCGCCCGCCAGGTCATCGCCGAACAGGAGCGGGCCGGTCTGGCCATCGTCAGTGACGGGATGGTCCGCTGGTACTGTCCCTTTTCCCATCTGGCCCGAAAGCTGGCGAACGTCCAGATCGACGGGCTCCTGCGGTACTTCGACACGAACTTTTACTTTCGTCAGCCCGTCGTGTCGGGGCCGCTTCAGTGGCGGGAGCCCATTCTCCTGCACGAATTCACCGTCGCCCAAGCGGCGGCGACCCGGCCCGTGAAGGTCGTCCTGACGGGCCCTTACACGATGGCCCGGTACTCCATCGTGCAGACGCCCCTCTATCAGGGCCGCATCGAACGGCTCACGGAGGATTACGCCGTGGCCTGGGCCATGGAGGTCCGTCAGCTCGTGCAGGCCGGTCTTCGGTGGCTTCAGGTCGAGGAGCCGGCCCTGCTTCACCACCCGCAGGACGCCCCTATCGTCGCCGCCGCCCTGGAGGTCCTGGCCGAGGCCAAAGGTCCGGCGAAGCTCGCCCTGGCCCTGTACTGGGGAGACGTCGAGCCCCTGTGGCCCCAAATCCAACACTGGCCCGTCGACATGCTGGTCCTGGACTTC
>BEHN01000041.1 GCA_002898535.1 bacterium HR11 | reverse complement strand
AGGCCGTCCGGGCGGTAGAGGCCGCCGCTGACGTCGCTGACGGCGATGACCCGGGCGCCCGCCTCGTGGAAGCACAGGGCCGCAAAGCTCCCCACGTTGCCGAAGCCCTGGACGGCGACCCGCTGACCGGCCAAGTCGCCTCCGACCTTCTCCAGGTAGGCCCGGAGCACGTACAGGAGGCCCCGGCCCGTGGCGTCGAGCCGCCCCTCGGAGCCGTGAAGCTCGACGGGCTTGCCCGTCACGACGGCCGGCTGAAATCCATAGTACTTGCTGTATTCGTCCATGACCCAGGCCATGACCTGGGGATTCGTGTTCACGTCCGGCGCCGGGATGTCCGTGTAGGGACCGATGAACTCCCGAATCCGGCCGACGAATTTCCGGGTCGCCCGCTCGACCTCGGCGGGCGAGTACCGGTCCGGGTCGAAGGCGATGCCGCCCTTGCCGCCGCCGAAGGGGACGTTCACGACGGCCGTCTTCCAGGTCATCAGAGACGCTAAGGCGACGACCTCGTCCTCATCGACCGTCGGGTGATACCGCAGGCCCCCCTTGAAGGGACCCCGGGCGTTGTTGTGCTGGACCCGGTAGCCTGTCAGCGTCTCGACCTCGCCGTTGTCCCGTTCGAAGGCGACCTCGACCTTGACGGTCCGGTCTGGATTGACCAGCAGGCGGACGATGCGGTCCGGGATGTTGAGCCGCCCAGCGGCCTGGCGGACGTAGAATTGGACATATTCGAGGCTCGACATGGGAGGCACCCTCCCGCCGGGGGAAGCGGCGTCGGCACCGGCCACCCCGGCCCTTCCTATTGTCGCATAACCCGCTGGAAAAAGCGAGAGAGTCCGGGAATTCGGCAATTCGGGAGTGAGGGTTCCATCCGGGTGGATGAGTGACTGAGCGAGCTGTTCCGCGATGAAGGAAACCGGACCACCCGGGGTGCCCTACCCCTATCGGCCCCTGCCGAATTTCCGAATTCCCGAACTCCCGAACTCCCGATATATCCGACCTATCCACCCACCCCAAATGAAACAGTCACCCCCCAGGAGGTTTGATCGAGCCTGCGACCGTCCGGTAAGATGGGCGAGATGCTGAACCGGGAGGTAGCGGATGCCGAAGGACATCGCCCGAGAGCGGGAAGACGAATGGTTTGTCCGGCACGAGCGGGAACTCCTGGAGAAGATCCGGCGGGAGCGTCAGAAGCGGCTTCAGGAACAGCTTCAAAGGGAGACTCAGGAAGAACTCGAGCGGCTTCGTCAGCTTCACTGGATGAAGTGTCCCAAGTGCGGCCACGACATGGAAGCCGTCACCCTGGAGGGCATCGAGGTGGACCGGTGCACGTCCTGCGAGGGCATCTATTTCGACCGGGGCGAGTTGGAGACGCTCTTGCTCCAGAAGCAGAAGCGGCGGGGCTTCTTCCGACGCCTAATGGGTCTGGAGTCGTAAGTCGGGAATTCGGGCGTCGAACGGGGAAGCAAAAGGCAAGGCGGCAGGCGTCTGTCGAACTCGACTTCCTGCGACACCCGCCACCCAGCACTTAACCCTCAGCCCCTGGCTCACTAAAACCAGTCTCATCCATCCGACGGGACCGGGATCGGAACCTCGACATCAGACCACAGACCATGGACCATGGACCCCTGGGCCCAAGCCGGTCTATGGTCTGGAGTCTATGGTCTGTGGTCTATGGTCGGATTGATATAAGCGCTTCCAGGCACCTTTTATGAGATGGCTTGTAAAAACTCCAGCCAGGCCCGGAGGGCGCGGCCCCGGTGGCTGACGGCGTTTTTCTCCTCGACGGTCAGCTCGGCGAAGGTCTTCCCCAGGGGCAGGTACAGGAAGATGGGGTCGTAGCCGAATCCGCCGGACCCGCGGGGGGCTTCCGCGATCTGGCCCTCGACGCGGACTTCCGTTTCCCACAGAATGCGGTCGGCCTCGGCAAAGGCCAGGGCACAGACGAACCAGGCCCGGCGCCGCTCCGGCGGAAGGCCTCGGAGTCGCTCGATGATCCACTGGTTCTTTTCGGCCTGGGTCATCGTGTCACGGCCCCAGCGGGCGCTGTGGACGCCGGGGAAGCCGTGCAGGGCCTCCACGACGAGGCCCGAGTCGTCGGCCAGAGTCGGACACCCGAGGAGGGGCGCGTAGTACAGGGCCTTCTGACGGGCGTTCTCCAGGAAGGTCGCCCCGTGCTCCTCCGGCTCGGGGACGTCCAGGTCCAGGCCGGACCGGACCTCGACGGCCAGACCGGCCGTCTCCAGGAAGTACCGGATTTCCCGGACCTTATGGGGATTGCGGGTCGCAACGCCGATGCAGAGGCGCTTCATGGGCGATTCGGCGGCTGGGGCGTTCGGGGATTCGGCAGTCCGGGAATTCGGGAGCTCGGGAGTCCGGCGGACGGTAACATCCCGTATCCCCCGGCCCCCCGGCCCATCCGCTTATCTGCCCCATTCCCGAATTCCCGAACGGCCGAACGGCCCGCGACCCCGCTCGGACGAGCGGGGTTGGGATAGGGGAAGGACCCCGCTTTAGCGAGCGGGGCCCGGATTTCCATTCCGAATTCCCCATTCCCACTGCCTACCTGCCCATCTGCCCATCTGCCCACCTGCCCATCTGCCGAATTCCCGACCCCCCGGCCCCATCACGGCAGGCTTTCCGGGAGCTGGAGCCGAGACCGGACCTGGGCCAGGTGGTCGGGCCGCAGATGGGGAGCGACGGCCTCATATTGAAGCTGAAAGATGGGCCGCAGGGCCGTCCACGCCGTACTCAGCACGGTGCCGACCGAGGAAGGCGGCAGGGTACCGTGCTCGCCCAGGACCTGAAGCTCGACGAGGTGGCCGGCGGCCGTCATCACGACGTTGATGTCCACGTCGGCCTGACTGTCCTCGAAGTAGTTGAGGTCGACAAAGAGCTGGTCCCGCAGAAAGCCCATGCTGATGCCGGCGACCACGTTCGTCATCGGCCATCGGGGCAGGTCGCCCCGACGGACCCATTGGTCGAAGGCCAGGGCCAGGGCGACCCAGCCGCCGGTGACGGCCGCCACGCGGGTTCCCCCGTCGGCCTCCAGGACGTCGCAATCGACCCAGACGGTCACCTCGCCGAGGGCGAACAGGTCGACGGCGGCCCGGAGGCTCCGCCCGATCAGGCGTCGGATCTCGACGGCCCGGCCGGAGGCGCTCCCCCGGTCCGACGTCGGGGTCACCCGACTTCCGCCCATGCGGGACAGGAGCGTGTAATCGGCCGAGATCCAGCCCTGGCCCGTCCCCTGAAGGAAGGCCGGGACTCGGTCTTCCAGGCTGACGGCGACGAGGACTCGCGTACCGCCCCACTCGATGAAGGCGGAGCCCGGGGGCTGCCGCAGGAAGGCGGCGTGGATCTGAATCGGTCGGACCTGTAAGGGTGAACGTCCGTCGATGCGACTGGTCATGGGTGACCTACCTGCCCATCGGCCGGATACCCGTTTTCCTGGAAAGCGGTGTTCATCGGGAGCGGGGCGCCGATGAAGACGTGGAACTTAAAGACAGTCTGGGCCTGGTGCTCGATGAGGAGCCAGACCCGCTGATAGGCCTTGAGGTTGGCCAGCAGGCTGTTGACGATGGCATAGACGCTCATGACCTCGGCGGTCGACCCGCCCGGATGGGCCTGCCGGACCGATTCGGTGAAGTCCACGATGATCCAATGGTGACGGTCGTCTAAGACGACCCGGTACCACTGGGTCTCGGGCGGCAGGGCCGGCTGGAGGTCCGGATCCTGGGGTCCTGCCACGAGGGCCGCCAAGACTTTTTGGGCCAAGTCCTGATCGTCCAAGGCCGGGATCCGTCGCTTCTCCGGGACCAACCGCTCACTGCCGGCGTCCGGGAAAAAAAGGGTGACCTCGTGTTCGACGGGGAACGGAGCCGGCGCGGGGGCCGACGCGGCGGGCCCCGGGGCCGACAGCCCGCCCCGGGGCGCCGCCACGGGTCTCGGACGATACATCCAGAGCAAAAGCCCGGCCCCGGTCGTCAGGACACCCATTCCGATCCATAGCCAGCCCAAAGGGGGATGACGCCGACCCCCGTCGTCTCTCGAGCCGTGACCCATACTGCCGTCCCCCCGACGGGTCTGAAGAGCCAAGTGCATCAGGCCCAAGCGGGACAAGGTCGCAGGCCCCTTCCCGAGGCACGACAGCCTTTCGCCCCGCTTCCTTTCCCGGTCCCCGGCCTCGGGCACTTGAAACCTATTGCGCCGGCTCCCCGGCGTCGTCGTCTGTCTGCTGCTCGGCCGCCCACTCCAGAGGGAGGAGACGGTACCGGTCCCACAGGGAAGCCGCCGAGCCCTGCTGGAGCATCTCGACGACGGCCTCGAGGGGATAAACGTCCATGGCCCCAAAGCAACGGACCCGGTGCTCGGTCGGCTGGTCGCCCGGGACCCACTGACCGCCATACCGGAGTCGGACCATGTCCCCGAAGGTGGCGCTCAAGAGGAGGATGTACTCGAGGGGATGGAACTTCCACTGGCCCTCGTTCCAGAAGTACTTGTCGACCAGGTAATTCAGGAGCATGACGCTTCGGTCGACCTGAGCCTCCTCCTCGGGGGTCGTGCACTGGTCCGGCCACCGGATGTCGAAGAGCTCCTCCATCCACTTGCGGGCCACGGCGACGAGGACCTCCGGCTGGTCGCTCTCGGCCAAGATGATCCCGATGATGGCCGCCAGCTTGGCGACGGCGATGGGGTGCAGACTGACCATTTCCTGGACGAGGGCCGGCGGTGCCGGGCCTTCCAGGTGGACGATGGCTTGGGGATAGGGGCTGAAAAATCGCAGGGCCAGGACCCACTCCAAGAGGCGCTGGACGGCTTCGTCCTCCCAGGGCTGGTCCTGGAAGTAGACGACGTGGTCGTCCGAATCCTGTCGGTACACGATGGGGATGTAAAAAGAGGATTCGCCGATGCGCGCGTTGGTCGCCAGGGGTTGCACGTCGGGATGGGTCGCCAGAAAGGCCCGGATGCGTTCGGGTTCGACTCGGTAGCTGGTTTGCGGCATGACACCCTCGATTGACAAGAAGGTGTCTTAATGATAGGAAAAGACGTGGCAAAAGGGTAGGGGCGGGAATCCGGCAGTCCGGGAGTCCGGGAATTCGGCAGTTCGGGAGTTCGGGAGTTCGGCAGATAGGCAGATGGGCAGATGGGCAGATGGGCCGTGGGAATGCAGAGTTCGGAATGGAAATCCAGGCTCCGCTCGCTAAAGCGGGGTCCCTCCCATATCCTAACCCCCGCCTAAGAGCGGGGTCGCGGCCATCGGGCCACCCGGCCGTCGGGGAAGGGACGAGCCACGGTCTTGGGCCGATGGGCCGGTCGGCCGATAGAGCCCTGGATGGGAAAGGAGCGGCCCCAGGGCTTTTGGGACCCTCGGCCGAATTCCCGAATTCCCGAACTGCCGGACTCCCGGACTCCCGAATGCCCGAATCGCCGAACCAGGGGTGGCCCCCATGGCCCTGGAGACCGTCTACGTCGGCGGATTTTACCCGGAACTGGAAGAACGGCTCCTGGCCTGGCTCCGGGAGCAAAGGGCCGCCCCGGACGGCCGGTGGCGCCCCCTGTGGGTCGTCGTCCCCTCGGCCTCCCTTCAGCTCTACCTGAAACAACAGGCGGTCCGCCGATTGACGGACGCCGAACGCCTGGGCCTGCAAGTCCTGAGCCTGCCTCAGCTCTACCGTCTTTTGACCGAGCGCCTGGCTGGCTTTCGCCCCGACCCGGGGGAAGGCGTCCGGGCCTTTCTCATCGAACAGATCTTGCAGGGTACCGCTCGGGCCGGTGGGCCGTTCCGGTTGTTCCACCGCCTCGCCGAGTCTTACACCGTCGGGGCGCCCATCTTGCAAGCCATCCAGGAACTTAAGGAAGCCGGTTTTTCCCTCGAAGAGGTCACCGCCTGGCAGTCTGACCCCGAGCTCGTCTCCGACCCCATTACTCAGACCCGCCTCCAGGACCTCTGTCATGTGTGGAGCCTCTATGAGCAGGCCCTGGCCCGGGTCGGTTGGCAGGACCCCATCGACGGGGTTCAGATGGCCCTGCAGGTCTTGACGGAGATGGACACCGACCGGGCTCGGGACCGACTCGGCTTGCCGGACTGTATCGCCTTTTACGGCTTTTTCTCGTTTACCGGCCTCAGCAGTCGACTTGTCGAGGCGATGGCGGCCCACGCGAGGGTCACGCTCTTCTTCGCCGTCCCACTCGTCCCCCGGTCGGGCGGATGGGCCTTTCATCCGGCCTTCGAGTATGTCCGACCGGCCTTTGAGGCGACCTTCTATGGTCGGGCTCGGACGGTCGTGCCCCTCCCGCCTCGACCCGACACGCACCTGCGGTTCCGGACGGCCCGTCTGTTTGCAGACGAAGTCGAGGGGAGCGTCTCGACGCCCCTTCTGCGGCCCGCCGGGACGGAGAAGGAATGGACTCCGAGCGGAGCGGGCCTTGCCTTGACGCCCGCGACCCCGTCGGTCCTGCGGGAGCCCCTGTACGTGTATCTCTGGAGCTGTAGCGACCGCCTCCACGAGATAGAACACGTGGCGGGTCGGGTCTTACACCATCTCCGACAGGGCGTGCCCCCGTCGGAGGTCGCCGTCGTCGTCCGGTCCTGGAACGAAGAGGTCCCCGTCCTGCTGGACGTCCTGGAACGGTTCCACGTGCCCTTCAACATCGTCCGAACCCTACCGGCCCGGTCCCATCCGGTCGTCCAATGGCTTCAGAACCTCGTCGACGGCTTCCGGTCCGGCTGGTTCCGGGTCCACCTCTTTGGCGTCCTCCGGCACCCCCTGTTTCGACTGGACCGCCTCGGCGTCGACGACCCCCGGGAGGTCGCCCTGTGGCAAGCCCTGGCCGAACGATGGGGCATCACGCGCGGACCGGCTGACTGGGAAACCCTCTGGCGGGCCTTCCGGGAGCCGCCCCCGTGGGCCGTCGAAGCCCGACCGACCGGTGAGGAAGAACCCGGCCTGTACCCCCCGACGTTCCACGGTGTCCGGATGACCGTCGAACAGTGTGAGCGGCTCCGACGGGCCATTCAGCAGTTTTTCGACGTCGTGAGCCGGGTCCCCCGGCGGGCGACCTGGCGGGCGTACGCCGAGTGGTTCCTGGCTTTTTTGGAGACCTGGACACACCAGGAGGCCATCCGGGCGGATGAGGAAGGCCACCGACTGTGGGAACGGTTCCGGCGGTATCTCCAGGACCTGGCCGGCCTGGACCAGGCCCTGTCGGTCGATGCGGTCGATGGGCCGGCGACCGAGGTCCTTCAGATCCCCGCCGACCGGTTCTACCGAGCCCTGGCTCACGTCCTGGCCCGGACCGCCCGACCCCTCCCACCGTTTCGGCCCGACGGCGTGTGGGTCTTAGACGCCCTGGCCTTGCGGGGCCTTTCCTTCCAGTGGGTCTTGGCCCTGGGCCTCGAGGAGGGCCAATTCCCCCAGAAGATCCAGGAAGACCCCTTCCTCCCCGAGGACCTCCGACGGAGCCTCCGGAGTGTAAACCCCTGGCTGTCGCTCCCCCAGGAGCAATATCACGAAGACCGGGCCCTCTTTTACGGCCTCGTCCAATCGGCCCGAAGGGGCCTGGAACTGTCCTGGGCCCGGACCCGCGAGAACGGCCAGCCCCGCCTGCGCTCCCAGTTCCTGAACGACCTGGAACGCCTGCTCCGGCCCGTCCTCCCCCTTGAAGAACGGCGGGTCCTTCGCAGTCCTCGTCTCCGCCTGGACGAGTGGGTCCGCCAACGGGCTTGGACGATGGTCCACCCCATCGACTTTCAGACCTGGTACGAACCGCCGCCGCCCCGTCCGGCCCGGCCGCCGGGCCGGGTCGAGACGCCCAGTCCCTACGTGACAGCTTGGCTGACCGAACGCGGCGTCAGCCCGAGCCTCTGCATCGAGTACCTGCGCTGTCCGAGCCGGACCCTCTGGAAGCAGTTCTTCCAGTTGGACGAGCCGCCGTTCCCCTATATCCAATTCCAGCCGGCCCCGGCCGCCGAGGGGACCTTCGTCCACCGATTCCTCCAGCACGCCTTCCGGGAAGTCCTCCGGCGTCGGCCGACGACCCCGAAAGCGTTGATGAACCTCCTCCATGAGTGGTTCGAACGCTTTGAACGGGCCTGGCGCCAGACCCAGCCCGTCGGACTGCCCCGATTCTGGGAATGGCGCCGGTCGTATATCCGGGCGAGCCTCCTGGCCTTCATCGAATCCGAAATCGAAGAATGGCTTGCCTCGGATGCCAGGGTCTGGCTCGAGCATACCGTCGAGTTCCCGTGGGACCTGCCCGATGTGCCCCATCCCGTCCGTATCAAGGGCCGCATGGACCGGGTCCGCTCCGTCATGAATGACCAGGGACCGACGACAGAAGACCGAGGCGCCGGTCCCCCGTCTCCCGTCTCCGGTCCCTTCGTCGAGGTCGCTGACTACAAGTGGAGCCGGAAATTCCATGACCTCGCCCTGAACGCCCGGTGGTCGGAAGATACCTTACACCAGCGTAGTGGCGAGCAGGGCTATGAATACCTCTTCCAGTTGGCCTTCTACGTCTGGCTGTTGGCTCATAGCCATGAGCTATCAGCGATGAACCATGAGCCGTTCCCCATCACGGCCCGTCTCGTCTGGCTCCCGGCCGCCGGTCCGGCCCGGACCCTCCTAAACTGGATCCGAGCCAATGTCGACCGGTGGCAGCTCACACCGGATGCGGCGGCCCGCCTGGCCCGGGACGTCGAGGCCCTCGTGGCGGCCGTCGTACGGGGCCTCTCGGCCGGCCGGTTTGAGGTCCGGCCCGGTCCGCCGTGCCGGCTGTGTCAGTTTGACCAGATATGCCGCTACCGGGATGAGCAGGCATGAATTCGGCCGTTCGGGAGTTCGGGAGCTCGGCAGTTCGGCCGGTGGGCAGGTGGGCAGATATGGGCCGGTGGGCAGGTGGGCAGGTGGGTAGATGGGCAGATGGGCAGATGGGCCGGTGGGCCGGTGGGTAGAACCAGTCTCATAAATCCGACGGGACGGGATCGGACCTTCGATATCCGACCCCAGACCATGGACCATAGACCCCGGGGCCCAAGCCGGTCTATGGTCCGGGGTCTGTGGTCGGATTTATGAGATCGCCTGTTAATAGCAGAACCGGTCGGTTCGTGAGAATGGCGTCCGGACGGCCTTTCCCACCGCCCAGGGAGCACGGTCTTTCAAAGTGACGGAGTGACGAGCGACGGTCTTGGGCCGATGGACCGGTCGGCCGATAGGCCGATGGCGCCCTGGATGGGCCAGGCGCGGCCCCAGGGCTTTTGGGACCCTCGGCCGGACTCCCGAATTCCCGAACTGCCGGATTCCCGGATTCCCGAATTTCCGAACGGCCGCCCTGGAGATCCCCATGGCGCGGAAAAAGGTCATTTACACGGATAAGGCGCCCGCCCCCGTCGGGCCTTACAGCCAGGCCATTCAGGTCGGACCCTGGCTGTTCCTCTCGGGTCAGATCGCCATCGACCCGGCCACGCAACAGTTTGTCGGCGGCTCCATCGAGGAACAGACCGAACGGGTCATGGAAAACCTGCGGGCCGTCGTCGAGGCGGCCGGCGGGACGCTGGAGGACCTCGTCCAGGTGACGATCTATCTCAAGGACATGAGCCTGTTCCCCCGCGTGAACCAGGTGTACGCCCGTTACGTGGGTGCCCATCCGCCGGCCCGGGCGACCGTCGCCGTCGCCGACCTCCCGCGGGGCGCCGACATCGAGGTCGCCGCCGTCGCCTACATCGCCTCGGCGGCCGGCTCGACGGCATAACAGAGCCGTTCGGTTCGTGAGAATGGCGTCGGGACAATCTTTTCCAACGCCCGGGAAGCACGGTTTTTCAAGCATCCGGCAGATGGGCAGGTCGGCAGATAGGCAGATAGAAGCCGGGTGGGCAAGGATCAGCCCCAGGGCTTTTGGGACCATCTGCCCATCTGCCGAACTGCCTATCTGCCAAAGCTTGAAAA
>BEHN01000040.1 GCA_002898535.1 bacterium HR11 | reverse complement strand
CGTCATTCGCCACTCGCTACTCGCCATTCGCTACTTATGTGCCATGAAATTCCATAAAATCCATCGGAAAGCCACAATAAGGTCAGCTGTTGCCAGCCCAAGCCTTGGAAGAAGCGGTCCACCGCTTCGGACCCATCGGCTTGGCCGTCGTATGGATCCACCGTGTGGCACCCGAGGCTCCGTGGGTGGTCGCCCGATACGTCGGGACGGCGGCCACGCCGGGACACTACTTTCACGTCCTGGGAAGCGCTACAGACGACCCTTCTCGGCCGGACCCTGGGCGCCGGACCCGCTTCGATGCCCTCCCGAATCTTCAATATCACGAGGTCATCCTGGGTTTCATGCGGACACCCCGGGGCACCCGCTGGCTGACGGATGAAGAAATCTGCCAAGGCGTCCTGAGGGCCATCGATTCGGGAGCGGACCGCTGGATCGTGGGGACCGTCGAGCCCTGGTCGGACCATCCGTGATGGAGTAACGGAGACGGGGTTTTGAGACGAGTGCATAGCATACCCCATGTGCGGGTTCGGAGACGCCCGCATGACGGCGGGCGCTCGGGTGTTTCAGACACGACCCTCACGGGCGGTGTTCCGAAGGATCCGCCTACCCACGACCCGGTAAGCAGGCTGAATACGAAGATTCCCCCAAAACGGGACGACGCGCGGGAGGCCCAGGGTCTCCAGGCGGCCCCAGCCGGCCATCTCTGGCCCATTCAGGACGCCGAACGGCTCAGGCAACCACGACGGGGAAGCGGCCGATAATAGTCATGGACGTCCGGACGGTCCTGAGAGGCCCTATGTCGGATGGTCCGACGGGCCGTGAGACAGTCTTCCAAATGGGGGCTTCTTACCACGGTCGGATAGGAGACGGGGGCGACCGGAAGGGCGAAGCCTTCATACGGCAGAGGAATGATATATCAACCTTTAAGACCCCGGCATTTACAGGGGAGACATGAAAATCGGCGTTCTCGGTACCGGCATGGTCGGCCAGGCCATCGGTTCCAAGCTGATCCAGCTCGGGCATGAAGTGAAGATGGGCTCCCGCACGGCGGACAACGAAAAGGCCCGCCGATGGGTGAAAGCCAACGGCCCGAGGGCGTCGCAGGGCACGTTTGCCGACGCGGCGGCCTTTGGAGAGGTCCTCTTCCACTGCACGGCCGGCGCAACTTCCCTGGATGCACTCCGCATGGCCGGGGCCGACCACCTGCGGGGCAAAATCCTGATCGACATCGCCAATCCTCTCGATTTTTCCGGCGGGATGCCCCCGACCCTGGCGATTTGCAACACCGATTCCCTGGGCGAGCAGATCCAGCGGGCTTTCCCCGAGACACGGGTCGTGAAGGCCCTGAACACGGTCAACAGCTCGGTCATGGTGAACCCGTCGCTCGTCCCGGGCGACCATGACGCCTTCATCTGCGGGAACGACCCCGAGGCGAAGGCCTTCGTGACGACGGTCCTCAAGGACTGGTTCGGCTGGCGGTCGGTCATCGACCTGGGGGACATCACGGCCGCTCGGGCCACCGAGATGCTCTTGCCCATGTGGCTCCGCCTCTGGGGGGTCCTGCAGACCCCGGTCTTCGGCCTGAAGGTCGTTTGGTAGGGCTTTGCGCTGGCCAGGCCATCCCGAAGTTGACTGGGCAAAAATCAGGTGTAAAATGGGCGGAGGCGGCCGGATGGACGGCGAGGCACTCGGTTCGCCTGTTTCCTTCCTGAAGGAGCGTCTCGGGACGCTGGCCGACGAGCCGGTCCTGCGGGATTATGAGGCCTGGTGGGCCCGGGAGGGCCGGCGGATCTCGGAGGGCGTGGACCGCGCAGGCACGCCCTGGCTCAAGATGTTCGATCGCTTCGGGACTCGATGCGACGAGGTCCTCTATCCCCCGGGGTACCGGGCGCTCTTGTATCAGGGCTATCGGGCTGGGGTCGTCTGGCGCGTCTTCGAGACGGCGTCTCTGGTCCCGTCCTATCTCTTGGGGTATGTGACGTCCTTTCATGACCCCGGGCTGTACTGTCCGTACACCGTCTCGCTGGCCACGGCGGTCGCCCTGGAGAAATACGGGTCGGAGTCTGTCAAGGCCCGCTTTTTGCCGGCGCTCCTCCGGCGGGACGACTCGGTCTGGCAGGGGGCCACGTGGATGACCGAAGTCAAGGGAGGGTCCGACCTGGGGACGGCCGTGGAGACGCGGGCCCGGCCCGCCGGCGACCGCTGGCGCCTCACCGGCGAGAAGTACTTTGCGAGCAACGTGGGGGCGGAGCTGGCCCTGGTCGCCGCCCGTCCGGAGGGGGCGCCCCGGAACGTGCGGGGCCTGGCACTCTTTCTCGTGCCCCGGTACCGCGAGGACGGCGGCCTCAACTACACGATACGCCGTCTAAAGGACAAGATCGCCACGCGCTCGGTCCCCACGGGGGAAGTCGAGTTCCACGAGAGTGAGGCCTATCGGCTGGGCGAGGGAGAGGAAGGCATCTACCTGATCATGGAGGTGCTCAACCTCTCCCGGGTGGCCAACAGCGTCGGGAGCGTCGCCCTGACCCAGCGGGTACTGGCGGATGCCTGGAGCTTTGCCCGGGAGCGCACGGCCTTTGGCAAGCCCATCGGCGAGCATCCGCTCTTACGGCGGCAGTGGGAGGAGCGGAGGGCCCAATGCGAAGACGCTTGGGCGCTGGCCTGGGAGGCGGTGACACTCCTCGACTGGGTCTGGCGTCAGACGCCGCCTTATTCGGAGACGTATGCCCTGTTCCGGCTGGTCGCCCACCTGGCCAAGTGGTGGACGGCGGAAGTCGCCGTGCAGACGGCCCGCTGGGGGATAGAGGTCTACGGGGGCATCGGAACGCTGGCCGAATTCGGGATGGAGCGCTGGCTTCGGGAGGCCCTGATCCTGGCGATCTGGGAGGGAACGCCGCATCGTCAGCTCCTGGACGGGCTGGAGGTGATGGAGCGTAAGGGGGCCCACCACGCGCTCTGGGCGTACTTGCAACCGCTGGCCGACCCCCACGAGTTGGAGCAGATGGCGGCTCGCGTCGAAGCCCATCTCAAGCTTCCCCCGCCGGAGAGGGAGGCCCGGGCCGAAGAGCTCTTTCGAGACCTGGCGAGCTTTACGGCGCGAACGCTTCGTCGCAAGTTCGGGCCCCGGTGACGGGGGCGCCCGCCTTTCCGTCCGTCCCGAGTCTCGAAGCCCGGGGGTCACCCCATCGGGCATGAAACTTTTGAGGACGGGGAGGGTTAATCCATTCAGGAATTCGGGAATCCGGGAATTCGGGAACTCGGACATCGGGGGCTGGCCGGGGCGGGAGTGAGGCCTGAAGGCCGGCGCCGGCGGTCGGCGACAGGAGGGGCGAAGAGTCAAGAAAGCTTCGGGGAGGCGTGGGGACTTGGAACGATGGACGCTCCCTGCCTTCTACGTCGGCCGCCGAACAGCCTTCCCGGATTCCCGAACTGCCGAACTGCCCAACTGCCGAACTGCCCTTTGCCTGAAAAACCATTCTTCCCGAAGGGTCGGAAAAGCCGAATCCATGCGGGTTTTCACGAACCGAACAGCTCTGTTATGTATCCTCGGCGTGTTCGCCTTCTCCTACATCGCTCAAGCCGACCCGGGTCCTGAACCCCGGACCGCTGGCCGGAACCCCTTCGGTCTCATGCTACCGTCGCGGCTGGTGCGCTCGCCCCAGGGGATACAGGTCGCCAAAACCTTGGGGGCCGTCTACCTCCGACCTGCGTCGATCTTCCTGGACGAGTGGGACGGGACCTGCCCGGAGTGCGACATCGCCCTGAAGGCCGGTTTGCAGCTCGTGCTCACGGTGCGCAACGACGGCCGGGGGCAAGCCACCTCCCCGCCCCGGGACCTCGCCGCCTATCAACGCACGTTAGGCCAAGTGCTGGACACCTACCGCCCGGTGGTGCTCGTGGTGGAGAACGAGGAGAACTCGGCCCTGTTTTATACCGGCACGCCGGAGGACTACGCTACGGAACTCAAAGCCGCCTGCCAGGTGGCGCACCGAAAAGGCATCCCCTGCACCAACGGCGGGCTGGTCAGCACGCTGGTGGCGCTTTTGGTGTACGACCACTACCGGGAAAGCGGCCAGCAAGCCCAGGCCCGGGATTTTGCCCGACGGGTGTTCACCCCAAAGGAGCAACAGTTAATCGACTCCCCCAGGGCGCGGGAGCAACTCCGCAAGGGCAAGGCTCTGCTTGCGTCTTACCGCGCTGCCGGGGCGGATTATGTGAACTTCCACTGGTACATCGCCGACGCCCAAGCGCTGGAGGAAGCGGTGGCTTTTCTCAAAGCGCGGACAGGCCTGCCGGTCCTCACCAACGAAATCGGCCAGCACACCGACGATCCCAATCAGACGACGGCGATAATGGGCAAGATCGTGGAGTTGGGCCTGCCCATTGCGGTCTGGTTCAGCGTGGATGCGCCGAAAGCGCGGGCACTGGTCAACCCGGATGGTAGCCTGCGCCCTACCGGCGAGGCGTTCAGGCGGTTTATCAAAGAGAGGTTCGGCGGGGACCAATGAAGGCTGCCGCGAAATGTCGCATCTGCGCGGTATGACCCGCACACGCAGTGTGGCCCAAAGAGGTGATGAGGAATTCTGCCCAACCCGTGCTTACAACTGACGCCGCTTCGCCACGCTCGCGACACAGGTGAAGCGCAAGCCGTTAGCTTCTTTGCTATCAGGGCCGTTCGATTTGTGAAAAAACCCGCATGGATTCGGCTTTTCCGACCCTTCGGGGCGGACGGTTTTTCAAGCCAAGGGCAGTTCGGCCGTTCGGGAATTCGGGAGTGCGGGAATCCGGCCGTTGGCCATTGGGGGATTCGGTCGCGGCCAGATGTACCTGCCCGGACGGGAGGTCAAGGTGATCCCCGCGTCCCCCTATCATTGTATGCCGAATTCCCGAATGGCCGGACGACCGAACTCCCGGGTTCCCAAACTGCCGAATTCCCGAACGGCCGAATAGCTCCGGACCCCGTTCTAACGAGCGGGGCTGGGATGAAAATGGTCGATCGGCCTAACCTGCCGAACTCCCGAATTCCCGATCGACTGACCGGCCCCGGACCGTCGCTCGTCACTTCCCCGCCGGCCGCCCGGCCGGCGGGCCGCGACCCCGCCCTTGGGCGAGCGGGGCTTGGATAAAAAACGGCCCATCGGCCGACCTACCGACGGCCCATCGGCCCATCTGCCGAATGCTTGAAACATCATGCTTTCCGGGCATTGGGAAAGGTTGTTCCGACGCCATTCTCACGAACCGAACGGCCCTGATAGGACGGGTGACTCATCGACCTTTGGGTCTTTTGACTCATGACCCCGGGCCCGAACCCCTCTATCTTCGCTGAGAGACGCTGGTTCGCTCAAAGCCTGAACGCGGTCAAGTCCTGCCGCTTTCGGGCTCGAAATTCTGGAGGCCGCCCATGAAGCGCGTCGGAAGACAAGTCGGGCCGGTCTTGGCCTTTCTCATGCTCATGACGATGGCTTGCGGTGGGGACGGAGACGGTCTCCCTACGGCGCCGCCTCCGCCGCCGGCTCGTCCCCGCCTGTACGTCATTCAGGTTTCTCGATGTGAGGGCACGTATGACTGGACGCTTGACTTTGGCGTCATCGTCGGATGCGAAGTCGGCAATAGCGGCAGTGCTTGCGGGTACACGACCGTGCGTCTCTCTGTCGAGCAGGCCGGAGTCATCATGGACCAGACGACCCGCTCTGTCTATGTCTGCCCCGGAGATAAGGTCTATGTCGAAGAAACTCTCTGGGGTGCCCGGGACGGCCTCCCCTATTCCTGCCAGTGTCAGATTCTCTAAACTGTGGATGGCCGTCGAAAGCCTGAGGGCGGCCCCGCCTTGGTAAGTCGGATGCCCATCGGACCCTGCATTTCCGAGGCCTTAGGGCATGGCCGGCCGGCACCGGCGGGCGGGGTCGGGCTTTTCAGGGACTTCCGAAAAGCCCCTCGAGAGCTTTGCAATGTAGGGTCAGGCCGAATTCTTGCTTTGGAGGTGGGGGATGATACCGAAATCTCTGCGCATCGCAGTGCCTCTTTGTCTGGGACTCCTCTGGGGCCCGTTCATGCGCCAGGCCGCGGCGCAAGAAGCCGTTGTGCGTGTGCCGCAAGCCCGCCTGCGGGCGGCACCTCGCATGGATGCGGCCGTCTTGGCAGAGGTCTCTGAGGGCCAGACATTGACCGTTATCGAGCGAATCGGCTCCGCATGGCTGAAGGTCCGCTATCGGCTCCCGACCGGTGCCACCGTCGAGGGTTTCATCCCGACCGCAACGGTAGAAGTCTTGGGGCCGAACGTGTCGCCCCCGACCGAGCCCCGGCCACCTGGGACCGGAAGTCTTTCGGCCGACTTCGGCTACATCGACTGGCGACAAAGGCTGGAGTCGGCGCGTTCGACGCGGCGCACGCTGGAAGCCGTCGGGATCGCCAGCGGAGCCGCCTCACTGCTGTTCACCGTCTTGACGTTTGCTGATAAATCGGAAGAATGCGTGATCTTGTTGGATTTCTTTGCCTGTGAGGAGAAAGCCAAGACCGGCTATATCGTCGCAGGCCTCGTTTCGGCGGGCGTCGGCCTCATCGCTTCGGCCGCTTGGTACTCGGCCGACCGGCGGGTCAAGGCCCTGGAACTGGAAGGCCTCCGCAAGGGCTACCCCCAGGCCGTCATCGTGCCCAAGCGAGATGGCTGGATGCTGGCCCTTCGATGGAGGTTCTGACCTCGGGGACCCGCCGTATGGAAGGGGCTGATAGCAACGAATTGAAGTTTTAGGCGTGGAGGGGTAGAATTATCCTCCGTATCCGATGTTGAAAGGGAAGACCCGTGCGGGCCGTCCAGGATGTCCTCCTGTCGCCCCTCGACATGGACCCCGGCGTCTTGGACCGACTGATCCGCCATCTCACCGACGCGGGCTACGACCTGACCTACGTCGGGATCCTGCACACGAACCCCGCCCACGATGAGGTGCGGGGTGCCCTGGAACGACTCCAGACCCTCATCGAGGATTACCGACACCGCCGGCCTTCCCTGCGCTTTGAATGCATTCCCATCCGGGATGGGAGCCACTATCCCATCGACCTCGAGACGGAGCGGGACTCTCAGCTCTTCCTGAGGGTCCTGTATCAGGCCGTCGTCGCTCAGAAGCGTCGCCACCGACGGGTCCATCTGTCCATCGCCTCGGGCCGACGCTTCATGGCCGCCTATGCGATGATCGTCGCCCAACTGTTATTTGACGACGAGGACCGGGTCTGGCGGGTCGTCTACCGGACGCCCCAGTCGGGACGGCCGGTCATCGTACGGACCCCCGTCGGCTCGGTACGGCGATTCCAGACAGAAGTCGTCTCCGTCCCCGTCCTCCGGTGGGCGCTCCTGCCCTCGACCCTTCACGAAATCCTCGTGTGGGATGACCCCCTGCGGGCCATCGAGCGTCAACGGGCGCTTCAAGCCTCCCAGCAAAAGCAATGGCTCCGTCAATTTTACCGTTCGCTGTCCCCGGCCGAACGGCAGGTCCTCCGGCTCCTGGCCGAGGGATTGTCGAACAAGGAGATCGCCTGTCGTCTCAGACGCCGGCCCAAGACCGTGAAGAATCAAATAGCCAGCATTTACCGCAAGTACCGGGCATGGATCGGCGATGCCGGGGCCGGCTCCATCCGGACGCGACTGCTCCTGGACGTCCAGGCCATGCGGGCGGAGGGACTCCTGGAAGAGGCCGGCTGATGCGGATTCGGGTCGAGCTTCATTTTCCGACGCCGGTCGTCCTGCCGTGGAGCTACCTGGACTGGCTTCAGGGCCTGCTGTATGAGGCCATGCGGCGGGGCCTCCCCCGGGTCGCCCGTCGGGTCCACGACGTCGGCTTTCCGAGCGAGGGCAAGCGTTACAAGCTCCTGACGTTTTCGCTCCTGTCCCCGGCCCGATACCGACGGGTCGCCGACGGCCTGTGGGTCGAGGACTCGGCGTCGTGGTGGGTCTCGTCGCCCGTGGGCGACCTGATAGAAGCCGTTGCCCTGGGCCTCCTGCGGGATCCCGGGGTCCGGCTCGGGCCGCACACGGCCGTCGTCGAACGGGTCGAGGTCGAACCGCCCCCGGCTTGGGCGGAGACGATGGTCTGGCGGACGCTTTCGCCCGTGTGTGTCTCGACGGGTCGGATGGAGGGCGGCCGGTTAAGGAAGATTTTTGTACCGCCCCACGACCCGGCCTTCGAGCGGATTCTTCGGGACAACCTGCGGCGCAAGGCCCAGGCCCTCGGCGAGGCCGTACCCGACGGAGAACTGGGGGTCGAGTGGCTCGCCCAGCCCGTGTCCAAACTCCTGACCGTCCATGACGTCCAGGTGCGGGGCTGGATGGGAACCCTGCGGGTCGTGGGTCCGCCGGCGCTCTTGCGAGTCGGCTACGAGGCGGGCCTCGGCGAACGCAACGCCCAGGGCTTCGGGATGGTCGGCTTGGCGGCTTCTTCTCCGTAAGTCCCGTACCTCGCATCCGATTGTGCACGTCCTCAGGCATGCACCGCAGAGATGCCGGGAAATGCCAAGCGCCCGTCGGCGCCGAACCGGCTCGCGCTCGACCGGCAATGGCGAGTAGCGAACAGCGAGTGGCGAATGGTCCGTGGCCGGTGGTCTGTCTCGTAGCCCCGCTCTCAGGCGAGCGGGGCTTGGATGGCATGGGCGACCCCTCTAACGAGGGAGGTGGGGATTCTCATCAGAGCGGTTCGGTTGGGAGAAATGTTGCTCCCATCCGGGAAAACGGTGGCCCGGCCATCTCGATGTTTCAAGCTTGTTAAGGATGACACCGCCATGGCTGGCGGTGTTCAGAGGGGATGACACCGCCATCCCTGGCGGTGTTCGGAGGAGATGACACCGCCATGACGGGCGGTTCAGAGGGGATCAGAGGGGATGACACCGCCATGACGGGCGGTGTTCGGAGGGATGACACCGCCATCCCTGGCGGTGTTCAGAGGGGATCGACCCGGCCAGGACGGGCGGTGCATGCGGAGGACGCCCGCAGGACAGCGGGCTCTCTAAAGAACTCATCTCAAAACCATCTCCCTGGGGGAGATGGTAGGGTGAGGGCCTTGATCCAGGGCTTCTCTCTCACTGAGACCAGGGACTTTTGAGACGAGTTCTAAGGAAGCCACCGGCATGACGGCCGGTGTCCCGGGGATAGACGCCCGTCGCCCGACCTGCCTATCTGCCCACCTGCCCATCTGCCAACCTGCCGACCTGCCCATCTGCCTATCTGCCGACTGCCCATCGTTATTCTGTCATTGACCCCAGTCCTTTCCCGGGACCTGGGACCTTGCGCCCCCATCCCCATCTTGCATCCCGCATCTTGGATCCCGTATCTTAAATTATCTTAAATAATTATCTTAAATCCGCCCGGGTCCCGGTCTTGAGGAGGGGCGTGCATCGGAGGGGCCCCGATGCAAACGCCATCCAGAACCGCGGCGGAGGTCCTGGTCGCCCCCCTGGGGGTCGAACCCCAAGTCATCACCCTCGCCCTGGACGCCCTCCATGCCCGGGGTTTCCCCATCGGCCGAGCCTACATCGTTCATACGAATCCGTCCTTCCGTCCCATCGGGGACGCCCTGCGTCGTCTGAAAGCCGAAGTCCCCTGTTATGCGAACGGCCGCCCGCCGGTCGATTTCTCATGGGTGCCCGTTCGGGAGGGGCATGACTTTCCGGAAGACCTCCGTACGGAAGCCGATGCCGGCCTGTTTTTGCGGGTCCTGTACCGCACGGTGCGGGACCTCAAGCGGACCGGCCGACGGGTCCACCTCCTGATAGCCGGCGGTCGGAAGGTCATGGCCGCTTATGCGATGGTCATCGCCCAACTCCTGTTGGAGGACTCCGACCACGTGTGGCACCTGCTGTCGGAGGAGGACCTCTTTCGGAGCAGGGCGATGCACGCCGACGACCCCCGTCAGACGGTCCTCGTCCCGGTACCGGTCCTCCAGTGGAGTCTTTTGCCCTCGACGGTCCGGGAGATTCTGGTCTGGGACGACCCCTTCCAGGCGATTCGACGCCAGCGGGAGTTGCAGGACCACCAGCGATGGCGGCTTCTGCAGGTCTTCTGGGACCGCCTGACGCCGGCCGAGCAGGCCCTCGTCCGGGCCCTGGTCGAAACGCAGGGAACCAACAAGGAATTGGCCCGTCACCTGGGTCGGGACCCCAAGACGGTCGCCAACCAGCTTCAGGCCGTCTATGCGAAGTTCCGTTCCTGCATGGGGTTGCCGCCGACGACGCGGGTCCGGTCGCGTCTCATCGCCGACTTGACGCCGGTCCTGGCAGGCCGGATAGGCCCATATGCCCATGCCGACATGGGCGAAAGGACCCATGCCGCCCGCAAAAGAAAACCGAAAATTGGATTGTAGCCCGATGGAGGATGCCATGCCCCGAAGTCGAAACCCACGGCCCGTCCATGTCCATGTCTTGGACAGCCGGGTGGCGGTGCTGACGGGTGGGTCGGCCGCCGCCTTGGCCGAGGAGCTCCTCCGGCGCGGTCGAACCGGCCGGAGGTGTGCGGAGTAGCATGTTCAAGAGGTTGCCCATGCAAGGAATAGCGCTGAACCTTGAGACTGTGACCCCTCTATTTCTGGGCGGTGCCGATCCCCGTGGTATACCGGAACTGCGGGCCGCTTCCGTCCGGGGCGCCCTGCGCTTCTGGCTCCGGGCCCTCCTGGGCGGCGTGATCGGAGATGGGGATCTGGATGCCCTTCGCAAAGCAGAATCCGCCGTCTTTGGAAGCACCGACAGCGCCTCCCCGGTGGTGGTACGGTTCAGAGTGGAAGGCGAGCTTTCGATTGATAACTACCGGCCGCTGCTTCACAATCCTGCAAAGCAATTCACTTTCCGGGGGATCAAGCCAGATCAGACTTTCAGCTTGGAGCTTATCCCTCGCC
>BEHN01000039.1 GCA_002898535.1 bacterium HR11 | reverse complement strand
CCTTGTCCCCTGACCGGGGACGGCCGTATAATGCGACGCCACCGAGGTCGGTCTGGGGCACCGGCCATCCGGGTCGGAGCGAATTGGATGGGTATCCTTCAGCGACTGCGAGAAAGTTTACAGAGGACTCAGGCCCGTCTTCGGGATCAGCTCGTCCTACTGTTTACGGGCCGCTTGATCGACGAGGCCTTTTGGGACCAGCTCATCGAGCTCCTGATCGTGGCCGACGTCCACTACGAACTGGCCGAGGCTATCACGCGGGAGACCCGCCGGCGGGCCGAGCGGGCGCTCATCCGGGAGCCATTGCAGGTCCTGCCGGTCCTGGTCGACGTCTTGACGGAGCGGCTGACCGTGCCGGTCGAGGCCCCGACGGGTCCCGGTCCCCACGTGTACTTCTTCGTCGGCGTCAACGGGACGGGCAAGACGACGACCATCGCCAAGATGGCATACCTCCTGAAAAGCCAGGGCCGGTCGGTCCTCCTCTGTGCCGCCGACACCTTCCGGGCGGCGGCCATCGACCAGTTGGCCATCTGGGCCGAGCGGCTCGGCGTGCCCCTCATCGCCCATCAGGCCGGCGGCGACCCGGGTGCCGTCCTGTTTGACGCCCTCCAGGCGTTGAAGGCCCGGAAGCTCGACGTGCTCCTCGTCGATACGGCCGGTCGCCTCCATACGAAGGCGAATCTCATGCGGGAACTCGAAAAGTTGACCCGTATCGCCCGCCAGCAGGTCGAAGGCGCGCCCCACGAGACGTTCCTGGTCCTGGACGCCACGATGGGTCAAAATGCCCTCCAGCAGGCCCGCGTCTTCCGGGAGGTCACGCCCCTGACGGGCCTCATCCTGACGAAGCTGGACGGGACGGCCAAGGGCGGGGCCGTCCTCTCCATCGTCGATCAGCTGAGGGTCCCCGTACGCTTCCTGGGCGTCGGGGAAAGGGCGACGGACCTGGTTCCCTTCTCGCCCCGGGAGTTTGCCCAGGCCCTGGTCGGGTCGCCAGAAGAATGGGGCGAGTCCTGAGGAAGCCCGGGTCCGGTATCGGGGGCCGGGCAGAAGCCGACGTCCGAGCCCCGAGGCCGGGACTCGCGGCCAAGAGCCGTAAGGAGGTATCTCGATGGACCCCATCCCGTTGGTCGTCGTCGGGACGGTCGCCTACGACACGATTCGGACCCCGATGGGCGAAGTCCGTGAGGCCCTGGGCGGCTCGGCGACGTACTTCTCGCTGGCCGCCGCCCTGTTTACCCGTGTGGGCCTCGTCGCCGCCGTCGGCGAGGACTTCCGGGACGGGGACCGACAGCTCTTGGTCGAACGCGGCGTGGACGTCGCCGGCCTCCAGACCTATCCAGGCGAGTCCTTCCGGTGGGTCGGCGAGTACCACGGGGCCCTGGACGAGGCCCACACGCTGGAGACCCGGCTCAACGTCCTGACGCAGTTCGACCCCGTCCTCCCGCCGGCTTACCGAACCCCGGAGGTCCTGTTCCTGGCCGCCATCGACCCCGAGCTTCAGCTTCGGGTCCTGGACCAATTGGATCGACGGCCCCGCCTCGTGGCCTGTGATACCCGGGACTTCTGGATCGAGCACACCCGGCCGGCGCTCCTCCGGGTCTTGGAACGGGTCGACTGCGTCCTGATCAACGAGGGCGAGGCCCGTCTGCTGGCCGGGGAACACAACGTCGTGAAGGCCGCCCAGGCCATCCGGCGGTGGGGCACCTTCGACTTGATCATCAAGCGGGGCGGCTACGGAGCGCTCCTCTTTCGAGACGACAGCGTCTTTGCGATTCCGGCCTATCCCCTGGAGGACGTCGTCGACACGACGGGGGCCGGCGATTCGTTTGCCGGCGGCTTCCTGGGCGCCTTGCTCCGGGAGCCGACTCGCATCCGGAAGGCCCTCGTCTTGGGCAACGTCGTGGCCTCGTTCACGGTCGAGGACTTTTCGGTCCGCCGCCTGACGGCCCTGACGTGGCCCGAGGTCTGGCGACGCTACTTAGAGTTTCGGGACGTCGTCCGCCTGGAGGACTTGTGATGGCATCGGCGGCCCCGAACGGCGAGGCGATCGTCATCGAGCACTTCTCGAAGAGCTACCGGATGGGGTTTTTCCTGCGGCGGGTCCCGGCCGTCCGGGACGTGACGCTCACGGTCCGGCGGGGGGAAATTTACGGCTTTCTGGGACCCAACGGAGCCGGGAAGACGACGACCATCAAGGCCCTCGTCGGCCTGATCCGACCGGACCGAGGCCGCCTCACGGTCCTGGGCGGTTCGCCGGCCGACCCCGCCGTCCGCCGGCGGATCGGCTTTATGCCTGAAAATCCCTACTTCTACGACTACCTGACGGTCTGGGAGTTCCTGGACTTCCACGCCTCGCTGTATGGAATCCCCAAGGCCGAGCGACGCCGCCGGATCGAGGCGTACCTCGAACGGGTCAAGATGACCGAACACGCCAAGAAGCGGATCCGCCAGCTCTCCCGCGGGATGCTCCAGCGCATCGGCCTCGCCCAGGCCCTCATCGGCGACCCGGAGGTCTTGATCCTGGACGAGCCCATGTCGGGCCTGGACCCTATCGGCCGATGGGAGATGCGGGAGCTCCTGCGGTCCCTGCGGGGCCAGAAGACGATCTTCTTCAGCTCCCACATCCTGCACGACGCCGAGGTCCTGTGCGACCGGGTTGGCGTCATCTTCCAGGGCCGGATCATCGCCGAGGGCGCCGTCGGGGAACTCGTCGGGTCCAGCATCGAGGGCTACGAGGTCACGCTGGAGGGCGTCCCCGAGACGGCTCACCTGGGGCCGGCCCAGGTCTTGTCCCGGCAGGACCGGCAAGTCTACCTGTGGACCCAGCCGGCCGACCTGTCAGCCGTCATGGACGTCGCCCACACGAACGGATGGCGGGTCGTCGCCGTCACGCCCCAGAAGCGGAGCCTGGAAGACCTCTTCATGACGTTGGTGCAGGGAAAATAGGCTCGGGACTCGGCAGTTCGGGAGTTCGGCCATCCGGCCATCGGGCACTCGAAAGTCACCCGCATCTTGCAAACCCGAAACGCGCACATCGGGTTTGCGACCTAATTTCGAGGGGGACTATGGGTCCGGTCGTGGTCGTCACGTTTCGGGAAGCCGTTCGGAATCGGGTCCTGTACCTCCTGTTATTCTTCGGCGTCGTCATCGTCCTGCTGTCCCGCATCGCCGGCCTCCTGACCGTCGGCGATGAGATGAAGGTCATGCAGGACCTGGGCCTGACGGTCGTCACCTTTCTGGACATCCTGATCGCCGTCTTTGTAGGTATCGAGCTGGTCTATAAGGAGATCGACAAGCGCACGCTGTACCTCATCTTGACGAAGCCCATCACCCGGGAGCGCTTCCTCCTGGGGAAGTATCTTGGCCTCGTCCTGACGCTCCTGGTCATTCACGTCGTGATGACGGCCCTTCTGATGGTCTACCTGGGACTCCTCGGGCGGTGGAACCCCCGCTTACTCGTCGCCCTCTACGGGACGCTCCTGGAGGTCCTCGTCGTGACGGCCGTGGCCACGATGTTCTCGACGTGGACGACGCCCATCCTGAGCGGCCTGTTCACGCTCAGCGTGTGGGTCATCGGCCGGGGGAGTCGGAGCCTGCTCGCCCTGGCCGACGTCGTTCAAAAGAAGAGCCCCGCCCTGGCCCGTCTGATTGAAGCCCTGTACTACTGCATCCCGAACCTGGACCGCATGAACCTGGACGCCTACGCCGTCCACGGCGTGGCCCTCCCGCCGGGCTACCTCCTGAGCATCACGGTGGCGGCGGGTCTGTACACGGCCCTCATGCTCCTGCTGGCCGTCCTCCTCTTCCAGCGAAGGGACTTCACGTGATGGATGCAGGACACAAAGGGACGGATGGACGGAGTCACAATTGATGATACGTCTCTTGGGCACGGTCCTCGTTTTAGGCGTTCTGCTGGTCTTGACGGTGGCCTACCTGCGGTGGCGACGACGGCGCCTGTGGTGGATCCACCGCCAGCTCCGGAGCGCCTTCGTCCGAAGCGCCCTGATCCCCCTGGTCCTGAGCGTCCTGATGGGCCTCGTGCTGGCCCTCTTGGTCTTGACGATTTTGACCCTCCAGACCCTCCGCCTGTATCCGGAACGGTGGCTTCAGGCGGCCCTCCAGGCCGGAGAGACCTGCACCGTCGAGACACCGGATACGATTCGTTGCGGGACTTGTCGTCTGCCTCCGGCGGCCGACCCAGACGCTTACTGGACCCGACCCGGCCGGTGGTGGGTCGAGCCGACGGCCTTCCGCCGATGGCGGGAACGCTGTCCCGGGACGCCGCTTCCATCGGAAACCCTCCTGGTAGGCGTCGAGACCGACGACCGCCGACTCCGATGGGGCGCCCTCACGCCGGCGATGTGGACGACGGCCATCGAACAGTTGGGTATTCCCCTCCAACGGGTCGACTTCTTACGGGCCCGACTCGACCCGACGGCCCCCGGGCGTCGAACCGACTGGTCCAACCCCGATTTTCTTCTCGGCCTGGCCTGGGAGTCGCATCCTGTTTATGCGCCGTCATCGTCGCCGGGGGGCCCCGTGTTGCGTATCGGTGCGCCCTATTTTTGGCTCCCCTCTCGGGCGGATGTGGAAGCGGCGCTGGCCCGGGGCCAGCCGGTGACCCTGACGGGGGTGGCGGTCGAGGTGGCCGCTCTGGGTTGGATACGGGCGGCCCTCCACACGTCGGACGTCGTGACTAACATTTTAATTAAAATTTTATTGGTATCTTTCTTGACCCTCCTGGTCCTGACGGGCCTCGTCACCGCCGGGTTCCTCGCCAGCGGTTACTGGACCGCCCGCCGCATCGGCCGAGCCGTCCGCCAGGTCGAGGACGCCATGCGGCAAGTCGCCGCCGGCCGGTTTCCCGTGCGCGTGCCCTTCTATCGGGCGGACCAGCTCGGCCAGCTCGCCCGGCAGGTCGAGCAGACCAGCCAGGCCCTGGCGTTCCTCATGGAAGAGAAGCTCTCCAAGGACCGCCTGGACCGGGAGGTCGAGGTCGCCCGGACCGTCCAGCGTCGCCTCTTCCCGGCGGCCGTCCCGACCCGGCCCGGTCTGGACATCGCCGTCCATCTGACGCCGGCCCGGCGGCTGTCGGGCGACTACTACGACTTTCTGGTCGGGTCGGACGCTCTCGGCGTGGTCGTCGCCGACGTGGCCGGGAAGGGTCTCCCGGCGAGTCTCCTGGTGGCGTACCTCCACGCCCTGCTCCACTCGGCCCACGAGGCCCTCCGGCGGCCGGACGACATCGTCCCGATGTTTCGGCGGATTCACCGGCTTCTGGTCGCCCATACGGACCCGAATCAGTACGTGACCCTCTTCTACGTCCTGTTGCCCGACGGGGCCGACCGGATCGCGTACCTGGGGGCCGGTCACCCGCCGGGCCTGTACGTCGCCGGAGACCGGGTCCTGTGGCTGGACTCGACGGGACCCGTGTTGGGGGCCTTACCGGAGAGCGACTGGACCGTCCGAGAAGTCGAGTGGCCGCCGTCGGCCCTTTTGGTCTTGTACACGGACGGCCTGGTGGAGGCGACCGACCCGTCGGGCCAAGAATACGGCCGGGACCGGCTGGCCCGATGCGTCCGGGACGTGGCCGGCCGGGCCCGCACGGCCCAGGAAGTCCTGACCGGCATCTTAGCCGACCTGCAAGCCTGGCAGGGCGGTCCAGAGCTGGCCGACGACGCCCTCGTCGTCGTCCTCCGCCGCCCGGAGGCCGGGGGCGCCTGAGGAGAAGGGGACCGGCGGGTCGTCCCGACCGTGGGCGTTGGTCCGGGGGGCGTTTCTTTCTATAATGAAGTTGAGGCGGGGTGGCCACGGACGTCGGGCGCCTCTATCCCTCCTGGAGGCAGGCCATGAGTGGGTACACGACCGACCGTATCCGCAACGTCGCCGTCGTCGGTCATGGGGCGACGGGGAAGACCTCCGTCGTGAGCTGTCTCTTGTACACGGCCGGGGCGACGGAACGGCTGGGACGCGTCGATGAGGGCCACGCCGTCACCGACTTCACGGAGGAAGAGATCGAGCACCGGCGGAGCTTTTACACGGCCCTGGCCTACCTCGAATGGAAGAAGACGAAGGTCAACCTCCTGGACACGCCGGGCTACGGCCCCTTCATCTTCGAGGCCAAGGGGGCCTTGCACGTCGCCGACGCCGCCCTCGTCGTCGTGGACGCCACCGTCGGGCCGGAAGTCATCACCGAGAAGGTCTGGGAGTTCGCCCGGAGCTTCGGCGTGCCCCGGGCCGTCGTCCTGAACAAGATGGACCGGGAGCGGGCCGACTTCGTACGGGCCCTGGAGCTGACGCAGAAGGTCTTCGGCCGGGAGGTCGTGCCCGTCCAGGTCCCCATCGGTCAGGAGGCCGACTTTCGGGGCGTGGTCGACCTCATCGCCCGGACGGCTTACGTCTATGAAGCCCGTGGGCCGGGCCGACCCCAGACCCGTCCGGTCCCGGAGGACCTCCAAGAGACCGTCGATTCGTGGCGGGAAAAGCTCATCGAGCTCGTCGCCGAGAACGACGAAGATTTGATGAACCAATACTTTGAGGCGGGCGACCTGAATCCGGAGGACTTTCTCCGGGGCCTCCGGACGGCTTTTGCCCAGGGCGTGATCGCCCCCGTCTTTTGCGTCTCGGCCGAGCTGAATATCGGTTTTGCGAACCTGCTGGACGCCATCGTCACGTGGTTCCCGGACCCTACCCAGCGGGGCGCCGTCGAGGCCCTCGACGCCGACGGTCAGACGGTCTCCGTGGCCGTGCGACCCTCCGACCCGGCGGCCCTTTTTGTCTTCAAGACGATTTCAGACCCCTACATGGGGCGCATCAACGTGGCGAAGGTATACACGGGCACGCTCCGGCCCGACACGGCCCTGGTCAACACGGTCCGGGGCCATGAGGAGAAAATCGGCGCCCTCCAGGTCATGATGGGCAAGCAGTTGAAGACCGTCCCGGAGCTCTACGCGGGGGACTTCGTGGCCTTGACGAAACTGAAGGACACCCGGACGGGCGACACCTTATGCGACCCGGCCCGGCGCCTTCGTTTCCGGCCCGTCGATTACGGCAAGCCGACGGTCTTTTACGCCGTGTCGCCCAAGGGAAAGGCCGACGAGGACAAGCTCAGCGCCGCCCTCCAGCGGCTTCAAGACGAGGACCCGATGCTCCACATCGAGCGGGACCCCCAGACGAAGGAGCTCATCATCAGCGGTTCGGGCCAGCTTCACGTCCAGGTCGCCATCGAGCGGCTCAAGCGGAAGTTTGGCGTCGAGGTCGAGCTTCGTCAGCCCAAGATTCCCTACCGGGAGACGATCAAGGGGACGGCCGAGGCCGAGGGCCGCTACGTCAAGCAGTCCGGCGGTCGGGGCCAGTACGGCGTCTGCTTCATCCGGATCGAGCCCCTGCCGCGGGGCGCCGACTTTGAGTTCCAGGAGACGATCTTCGGCGGAGCCATCCCGAAGCAGTACATCCCGGCCGTCGAAAAGGGCATCCAGGAAGCCCGTCAGCACGGCGTCCTGGCCGGCTATCCTGTCGTCGATTTCAAGGTCACGCTGTTCGACGGCAAGTACCACGAGGTCGACTCGTCGGACCTGGCCTTCAAGATCGCCGGTTCCATCGCCTTCAAGCACGCCATGGAGAAGGCGAACCCCGTCCTCCTGGAGCCCATCATGAAGGTGGCCGTCTACACGCCCGAAGAGCACCTGGGCGACGTCATGGGCGACCTCAACGGCCGGCGGGCCCGCATCCTGGGCATCGACCGGGCGGGCTCGATGCAGGTCGTCCAGGCTTACGTCCCGATGGCCGAGCTCATCAACTATGCGGCGGCCGTCACGTCCCTGACGGGCGGGCGGGGCTACTTTGAGATGGAGTTTTCCCATTACGACGAGGTCCCGCCGCATATCGCCCAGCGAGTCATCGAGGAAGCCCGGCGGCAACAGCAGGCGGCCGGGGAGTCGACTTAGAGGGTTTGTGATGACGTGACGATGGGACGGTGTGAGGCTATCACGAAAGCGAGGGGAGGCTCCCATGAGGCGCTTGCACACGGAAGTCGCCATCGTCGGCGCCGGCTGGAGCGGCTTTCGGTCGATCTCGCCCGACCTTTCCTTCCGGGAGATGATGTTCGAGGCCGCCACGAAGGCTTACACCGATGCCGGCATCGACCCCCGGCGGGACCTGGACGGCCTGGTCACGGCCGAGGAAGACTTCCACGAGGGCATCGCCATCAGCGACGAGTATGTCCCCGACCCGATGGGGGCCGTCCTGCGGTCCGTCCATACGATCGCCGGCGACGGCCTTCAGGCCCTGGCGGCCGGGGTCATGCAGATCGCCGCCGGGGCGGCCCGTATCGTGGCCGTCGAGTCTCACAGCAAGGCGAGTAACGTATTGAACCTTGATCAAATCACGGCCCTCGCCATGGACCCCGTCTTTCAGCGACCCCTGGAGGTCCATCCGGTCTTCATCGCCGGCCTGGAATGCCGTCGGTACCTGGAAGTCACCCGTACACCCATCGAGTGCGTCGCCCAGGTCGTCGTGAAAAACCGCCGGAATGCGCTCCGGAACCCCCGGGCCGCCTTCCCGGCGGACCTTTCGCTGGAGGACGTGCTCGATAGTGAACCCTTGGCGGAGCCCCTCACGCGGGCGATGGCGGCCGCGCCGGCCGACGGGTGCGTCGTCTTCGTCCTGGCCCGGGGCGACGTCGCCCGTCGGCTCACCGACCGGGCCGTCTGGATTCGGGGCCTCGGATGGGCCACGGATTCTTACACGCTGGAAAGTCGGGACTGGGAAGGGGCGGCTTATCTCCGTCGGGCGGCCGAGCGAGCCTATGAGCAGGCCGGGATCCGAAACCCCCGGCGGGCTTTCGACCTCGTCGAGGTCGACGACACGTTCGCTTACAAAGAGCTTCAGCATCTGGAAGCCCTCGGCCTCTGTCGGCCCGGCGAGGCCGGGTGGTGGACGGCCGAGGGGGCGACGGAAATCGGGGGCGAGCTCCCGGTGAACCCTTCGGGGGGTTGCCTCGGAGAGGGCCACCTCCTGGACGCTTCCGGCTTGGCCCGACTCTTGGAGGCCGTGCTTCAACTCCGGGGAGAAGCCGGACCCCGCCAGGTCCCGAACGCCCGTACGGCCCTGGTCGCTTCCTGGCGGGGCTTGCCGACGACGACGGGGGCCGTGGCCGTCTTGAGCCGGGAACCCTGATTTCGAGGGCCGCGAGGCGATAAAGCAGGCAATACGGCGGTAAGGCAATAAGGCAGAGCCGTAAGGCGGTCCGGTGGAGTAGCGGCCTCCTGGCCTCCTGTCTTCCCCTGGGTGAGCTTACCTGCCTTATCGCCCTATTGTCTGAATGCCCTTTGGACGGGGAGGTGCGTGCGATGGCCGGACGGCGGGTGGCGATCGTCGGAGCCGGGATGACTAAATTCGTCCGCCGGGCCCTGGAGACGGGCCCCGAGCTGGCCTGGGAAGCCGCCAGTAAGGCGCTCGAGTCGTGTGAGATGACGCTCGACCAGATCGACGCCGTGGTCCTGGGGTCGGCGCCCGACGCCTTCGACGGCGTCCACATGAAGGTCGAGTACCTGAGCCCCGGCGCCGGGGCCTGGGGCAAGCCGACGATCCGGGGCTACGTCGGCGGCGGGACGGGCGTCTTTGCGGCCATCCAGGGCTGGTACCACATCGCCAGCGGGATGTTCGATACGGTCCTGGTCGTCTGCGAGGAGAAGATGTCCTCTTGTCATCCCCATCCCCAGGCCGCCTTCAACTACATTTTCGACCATACCTTGGAGCGTCCCCTGGGCCCGAACCTCCTGTGGATTTTCGCCCTGGAGATGAACGCTTACATGACCAAGTACGGCCTCACCAAGCGGGACATCGCCCTGGTGGCCGTCAAGAACAAGCGGAACGCGGCCGGGCATCCGGCGGCCCAGCTGGCCGACCCGGACATCACCGTCGAGGACGTGCTGAACTCGGAGGTCCTGGCCTGGCCGGTCCAGCGCCTGGACGTCTCGCCGACCAGTGACGGGGCCGTCGCCGTCGTGATGGCCGCCGACCACGTGGCCCGCCGGGTGACGAACAAGCCCGTCTGGGTCGAGGGCGTCGGCTGGTCTCTGGACACGCAGTACTGGACGAACCGCGACCTCTCGTACCCGACGTACGTCGAGGAAGCCGCCCGTAAGGCCTATGCGATGGCCGGCATCCGGGAGCCCCGCAAGGAGATCCACATCGTCGAGCCTTACGATCCCTTCGACTACAAGGAGCTCCATCACCTGGAGGGACTGCTCCTGGCCGACCGGGGGAAGGCCGCCGAACTCGTCGCCCTGGGGATCGCGAATCGGGACGGGGACATGCCGGTGACGCCCTCGGGCGGTCTCCTGGGCGTCGGCAACCCCATCGCCGCCGCAGGTCTCATGAAGGTCGCCGAGCTCTTCTGGCAACTCCGGGGGGAGGCGGGTCCCCGTCAGGTGCCCGGCCAGCCGCGGCGGGGCTTGGCTCAGGCCTGGGGCGACCTCATGCAGGTCGGGACGGTCATCATCTTGGGAATTTGATAACAGAGCCGTTTGGGAGGTGAGAAGTGCGATGGGAAGTGGAAAGGGCACCTCCACGGAAGCACGATGTTTCAGGCAGTCGGCAGATGGGCAGGTGGGCAGGTCGGCCGATGGGCCGGTCGGGCGACGGGCGTCGATCCTCGGAACACCGGCCGTCATGCCGGTGGCTTCCGTAGAGAGCCCGCCGTCCTGCGGGCGTCATCTTCGTGAACCGCCCGTCCTGGCCGGGTCGATCCCCTCTGAACACCGCCCGTCATGGCGGTGTCATCCTTAACAGAGCGGTTCGGTCCGTGAGAATGGCGTCAAATCGACCTTTCCCACCGCCCGGGAAGCACGATGTTTCAAGGATACGGGAT
>BEHN01000038.1 GCA_002898535.1 bacterium HR11 | reverse complement strand
TCGCCACTCGCTACTCGCCACTCGCCATTCGCCATTCGCCATATTACTGGAACACGATGGACACGCCCTTCAGCTTGGAGGGCGGGGGATTCAACCGAATCATCGCCAGGGCCGCTCGGTTCACGACGACCCGTTCGACGCCGGGGTAAGAGACCGGGGCGAACTGTTCGGGGTACTTCAGGATCTGCCGCAGGATATCGGGGACCTCGCTGTAGCGGGGGACGAAGGCCAGGGTCGCTCCCATCCGCAGGGCGCCCTCAAACAGGGCGGCGGCGACGACCCGGCGTTCGTGGCAGTAGCGAATCGCCAGGTCCGGCGGCACGGCGGCGAGGACATCGGGGTCCGGGTAGAGGAGGAACACGTCGGATTCGTCGATCACGCCCTTCAGGGTATCTGCCGCCTGGGCGGCCTCGGTGACGACGGCCGTACGGAGGTTTATCCCGTTAGCCTGGGCGGCATTCTGAAAGACCGACTCCTCCGAACGGGCCGACCCGCTGAGCAGGAGGCCCACACGAACGTTTTTACCCCACATCTCAGCGATCAGGCGGAGGACCTGCACGGGGTCGGCGACGGCCGAGACCGTATAGCGGGGACCGCCCGGCGGCACGGCCATCAGGACGGCGACGGTCCGACCCGGCTCGACCTGGTCCCGGACGGCCCGGTAGGCCTCGACGCCGACGGCGACGACCGTATACGCGGGAGATCGGAGAATCGATTCGTAGTTCCGGCGCAATTCATCGGGTGCCCCTTGGAGATAGGCCATCCGGAAGTCCGTCCCCGGCGTCTTCTCCATCAGACGGCGAAATCCCTCGGCGACCTCCTGGTAGGGACTCGTCGGTAGCGCCACGACCAGGATGCCCTTCGCCTTGACCTGCGCCTGGGCGACCCATACCCCGAGGCCCAGCAGGCCGAGGCTACAGAGTAAAGTACCCCATCTGACCATGGAGGGCCTCCGCGTGGGACCGCAGAGTCTCTGTCAGTTGCTCCAGTTGTTGGATCTCCGGCTGGCTGAATAGGGCCATTTCCTTGAAGCGCCGGGCCGACTCCCGAATCTCATGAGTCTTCTGACGGATGTCGTCGGCCGAATCGGCGATCGTCCCGATCTTATTGTTGATGATCTCGACCGACTGGGCAATCAGGCGGGTCCCCCGGAGCTGTTCGGCCGTCGCCCGACGGGCGATGTCGCTCATGTCCCGCATCTGCTCCATCGTCTCCTGCATTTGCGTGCTCCCGACCCGCAGGTTCTGCGACGCCCGGGCGACCTGCTGGCCGAGCTGATGGATCTGTTCCATCGCCTGGTTGACCATCTGGATGGACCGGGTCTGTTCCTCCGTCGCCCGGGCGATCTCCTGGGCCTTGGAGCGGGACGTCTGGGCCGAGTCGTAAATCTGCTGAAGGGCTTGATGGGTGGCCGTCGCCAGACGGACGCCCTCCTGGACCCGCTGGCGGCCCTGCTGGATGCTCTGGACCGTCATGGCGATGTCGTTCTGGGTATGACCGATCAGCTTGTTGATCTCGCCCGTCGAGCTCGCCGTCCGGTTCGCCAGGTTGCGGATTTCCTCGGCCACGACGGCGAAGCTCCGGCCGTACTCGCCGGCTTGGGCGGCGATGATGGCCGCATTTAGGGCCAGCAGGTTCGTCTGGTCGGCGATGTCCTCGATGACGCCCGTGATCATGGCGATCTCGCCGGACCGCTTCTCCAGCTGATTGACGACCTGCCAGGCCTCCTGGATGGCCGCTTGAATGCCGTTCATGACCTGGAGCATCGACTCCATCGACTGGATGCCCTCCCGGGCATTGTGGGTGACGGCATCGGCCAGGGTCAAAGACTCCTGGCCCGAGCGGGCGATTTGGGTGATGGAGGCCCCCATCTGTTCGAGACTGGCCGTCGTCTCGACGATGAGGTTAAACAGCCGCTCGACGTTGGCGTCGACCTCCCGGATGAAGGAGACCATCTCCTGGACGGCCGACGTGGCCGTCTCGATCTGCTGGGTCAGCCGCTCGACTTGATGGTTCATCTCCTCGGCCGTCGAGCTCATCTCCAGGACCGATGAAGAGGTCTCCTGCGATGAGGCCGACAGGTCGGCCAGACTCTGATGGATTTCGTCGATCTGACGGACGGCCTGCTCGATGGCCGCATCGATGGTCTCAAAGGATAGTTGGGCCGACTGCCTCAAGTCCTGAACCCGGCGGGCGCCCTGGCGCAGATGGTCGGCCATGTCTCTTAGGGAATCGGCCATCCCGCGAGCCTGCTGGATGAGCTGACGGAGGCGCTCGACCATCTGATTGAAGGCACCCCCCAGGGCCGCCAGCTCGTCCCGGCCCGACGCCGAGACAGTGTGGGATAGCCGTCCTTCGGCTACTGCCGTCGCCCCTTCGATCACGGCCAGGACCCGCTTGCGGATGGACTCCATCAGCCGCTGGCCCTGGAACACACTGATGAAGGCAAAGCCGGCGATCAAGACGACGCTGAGCCACACCAGAGAACGACGGGCGTTTTCGTATTCCCGAAGCGGCATGTACAGGACCAGACGGCCGACGGCCGCCTGCGCCGAGGCCTCCGCCTTCGAGGTCCCCGCGCCGCCGAGGATCGCCGCTTCCGTCAGGCTCGCCTCCCGGGCCTGGATGGGGATCTGAAAGACGATATACCGCTCCTGGGAGGTCCGGAAGAGGACCTTCTCCTGACCCGCCCGGAGGGCCTGCTGGACCTCCGGATGGGCCGACGGGTTGAGGTCCGACCGCAAGGCCTCGTCCATACGAATGCTCAAGGCCCGTCCGTCCGACCCGTACACTTCGGCCCGGGCGACCGCATTGGTTTGGATCGCCCGGTCCAGGATTTCATTCAGGGGGTCCTCCAGCCGAAGCCGCACGTAGTAAGCGATATCCCACGCGATCTGCTGGGCCAGGTTGCGCGCCCCCCGCTCGTGCAGAGCATACAGCCGGGAAAGACTGATCCCGCTGAGAATGATCAGGCCCAGCAAGAACCACAGCATCGGGGCGACCCCGGCCAGCAGGAAACGGAGCCGGATGGAGTGAAAATAGGGAAAGTCCAGCTTCATACCTGTCCTCCGGCGGAGATAGACCCTCCGGGCCAACCGGCCATACGCTTACCTGGCGACTGGACCCCACCCGGACCCGAGGGCCCGCCTCACCCCGGGGGCCATCGGAAGGGCCGACCTCCCAGGAGATGAAAATGCACGTGGTAGACCGACTGACCCGCCAGGGCCCGAACGTTCAGGACGACCCGGTAACCCCGCTCGTCGATCCCCTTCGTCCGGGCCAACTGACGGGCCACGTACAGACACCGTCCCAGCGCAGGCACGTCTTCCGGCGTCACGTCGTTGAGCGTCTCGATATGCCGCCGAGGGACGACCAAGATGTGGACCGGGGCCACCGGATGGACATCTTGAAAGGCGACGACCTGGTCGTCCTCGTATTCGATCCTCGCCGGCGCCTGCCGTTCTATGATAGCACAGAACACGCACGCCATACAGCCGCCCTCCCACGGGATGCAAAATACAGGATGCCCGATGCAGGATGCAAGATGGGTTCGTGACGGAGTGACGAAGAAAGTCCGGGGCATATCAAGCCTCGGAACGCCAGGTGTCATGCTGGCATCAGCTCCCCTCCCGAGCACCAGTAGCCATGCCGGCATCGACCGCAGGAGC
Organism: bacterium HR11; assembly: GCA_002898535.1. NCBI lineage: Bacteria > bacterium HR11. The sequence continues at coordinate 7,921 of BEHN01000038.1, read as the reverse complement.
CCGGCCCAGTCGGTGCGGGGTATCGCCGACGACGGTTCGAACGTCGGGACCAACCCGAGCCGTCTGGTGCCGCCGGGCGGCTCGCTGGCGGCCGGTCTCTTCGGGGCCGTGAACGTGGAGCTGAAGGGGGCCGAGTGGTACCGGCGTCCGGTGACGGCTGATGAGTTGAAGATGGCCACGGTCGGATACACTGCGGACGGCCATCCGGTCATCGACTACGATGCGCCTATCCATCAAACCATCCCTTTGCGGGTCTGCCGACTTGGGGGGTGTAGAGCCACGCTACCGCTATGTCCCTGCCGTGGGACGTGATGAGGGCCATGCCCGCACGCCATCACGAGGCTCGATAAGAACGGAGAGTGGTCCGATAGGCGGCGACCCGGTCGGCGATCCGGCCCGTCATGATGTCCGAGACGACGGCGACCATCGCCACGCCCGTCGGGACCAGGGCCGGCAGTCGGTCCAACGTGATGCCCCCGATGGCCACGACGGGCCGGACGGCCTCTTTCATCATGTCCCGCAGGAGGGGGACGCCCAAGGGGACCGATTGGGGCTTTGTCTGCGTCGCAAAAATGGGTCCGAAGGCGACGTAATCGACGGGTTCCGACCAGTGGGCCCGGCGGAATTCCTCGGGGCTGTGGGTCGAACGGCCGATGAGCATGTCGTCCCCGACGAGGCGACGGACGACGTCCGGCGGCAGGTCGTCTTGGCCGACGTGGACGCCGTCGGCCCCGACGGCCAGGGCGACGTGGACCCGGTCGTTGACGAAAAACCAGGCCCCCGCTTCTCGACACAGGCGGGCGCACTCCAGGGCCTGCTCGTAGAAGGCTTTATCCGGGAGGGTCTTGTCCCGCATTTGAATGAGTTCGGCCCCGCCGGCCAGGGCCTCCCGGACGATCTCGACGTGGGACTTCCCGGCGTATCCCGTGTCGGTGATGACGTACAAGTGGGGGCCCTGCCGGACCCACGCCTCCCACCGTGCCCGACGCGTCATGGCAAGATGCCCTATCGGCGGTTCAAGAGTCTGGAAATTTGGCAGTTGGGCCGTTCGGTCGTTGGGTATAGAAGGCAAGGAGTCAGAAAGCAGGAAGACGGAAGGTCCAGGCGACACGCCATCTGAAGGCCCTCCAAAGAAGGCCAGACCGGATCCACCTGCCTATCTGCCGAACTGCCCAACTGCCGAATCCCCGGACTCCCGGACGGCCCTAACTCATCACGATCAGCTCGCCCTTCTTGAGCTGGCGGACCTCAAAGCGGAGGGCGTCGTTGGGCGGGTCGGCCAGGACGTAGACGACCTCCCGTTCGGAGACGCCGTGATGCATGACGAATTGGGCCAGCGGGTACTCCAGGTACTGGCGGACGGCCCGCTTCAGGGGGCGGGCGCCATACCGCAGGTTCGTCCCCTTCTGGAGCAGGAATGCCTTGGCCTCGTCGGTGATGACCGTCCCGATGCCGGCGATGGCAAACCGAGCCCGCGTGTCCAGCAAGAACTTGTCCAAGATCTTCTGGAGGTGGTCCATCTTGAGACGGCGGAACACGATGATTTCGTCGATCCGGTTGATGAATTCGGGCCGGAAAGACCGCTCGAGGGCCTGCATGCAGACCTGCCGGATGTGACGGTCGAACTTGTCAGGGTCCTCCTCGGGCGGGTTCGGCGGCTGAAATCCGATGGCCTCCTTCGTGATGTCGTCGATCTCCCGGGCCGAGACGTTGCTGGTCATGATGATGAAGCACTTCGTGAAGTCGAGCTTTTCGCCCTTGGCCGTGTAGAGCTCACCGTTGTCGAGGATCTGCAAGAGCAAGTCGAACAGGGCCGGGTGGGCCTTTTCGAGCTCCTCGAAGACGACGACGGTAAAGCGGTCCTGGATCTTCTCCGGCGTGATAAACGGCGGTTGGTCGTGCCCGACATACCCGGGCGGCGCCCCGATGAGCTTGCTGACCTCGTGGCTGTGCTTGAACTCCGTACAGTTGACGACGACGACCTTGTCCTCGTCGCCGTGGAGGACCTTGGCCAGGGCCCGGGCCATGGCGCTCTTGCCCGTGCCCGTCGGGCCCATGAAGAGGAAGGTCCCCAGGGGATGCTTGGGGTCCGTGACCCCCAGCATGGCGACGGTCACGGCCCGGACGACGGCCTCGATGGCCTCGTCTTGGCCGACGATCTCCCGCCGGAGCGATTCCCGAATCTCCTCGGCCTTCAGCATGCGGACCATACGGATTTCACCCTCCGGCGTGAGCTATATCCCGATGAGGAATTTAGTACCGACCCCCTGGCGTTTCAACGCCATGACGTTGGGCCAGTGGGTAGGCCGGCAGATAGAGGTTAGCGGGACGCCATTCCCACGAACCGAAGGGCTCTGCTATTCGAGCCGTCCCGTCGGGCCGACCAATCGCTCGATCGACCGCCAGACGATCAAGCCGCCTTCGTATTCGGGGATGAAGACCTCGTTGGCCCCGGCGCCCCGAAGGGCCTCCGCATAACGAAGATTGCCGGCCCGGCTGATGATGTAGATGTTCGGGTTCAGCAGGCGGGCCGTGATGGTGATGTACAGCGTGTCGGCGTCGTTGTCGATGACGACGGCGATGCCCCGGGCCCGCTGGATGCCCGCCTGGAGCAGGACGTCCCGTCGACGGGCGTCGCCGTGAATGACCGGGAGGCCTTCCTTGAGGAGCTCTTTGTAGAGGCCCTCGTCTAACTCGATCAACACGAAGGGGATGCCCGCCTTCTGGAGTTGGTCGACGACCGTACGGCCGACCTGGCCGTAGCCGCAGATGATGAAGTGGTCCCGCATTTGCTCGATCTTGGCCTCACTCATCAGCCGACTCCATAGCTCCAGGCCGCCGTGTCCGAACAGCGTCACGAGGACCCGTTCGGCGAACCAGACCTGGAAGAAGAAGACGCTGGCGTACACAAAAATGGCGACCGCCCGGGTCACGGGCCGGACGTGCCCCCGCAGGTCGATGGCATGCGGGTGCGTGACCCAGTAGACGGCTTCCAACCAGGGAATTCCCTCCAGGTACACGTAAACCGAGGCGATGACGGCATGAAAGGCAATCAGCGAGATGAAGGGAAATACCAGAGCCCGTACGAATCGCCCCACGACCCGCATGCGGGGCATCCGCGCTATTTTCATCGGCCCGCTCGCCGAAGCGACGACGTGATAACGGGAGGACGGGACGAGCTACGGCGTCCCCGTCGCCATGGCCGACTTCAAGAAGTCCAGGACCTCCTGGCTGTGGACTCCGACGTCGACCTTGGGGAAGACCTTCCGGACGATGCCCTGGGGGTCGATGACAAACGTCACCCGGCGGGCCCAGCCGAGGGGGTTCAGGACACCGTACATGCGGGTGACCCGCTTATCGGGGTCGGCCAGCAAATGAAAGTTGAGATTATATTTTTGGTGAAATTTCTTATGGGACGCGGTATCGTCGACGCTGACGCCCAGGACCTCGGCGCCCAGGGCCCGGTACTGCTCGATGAAGTCCCGAAAGGCGCAGGCCTCCTTCGTACAGCCCGGCGTGTCGTCCTTGGGGTAAAAGTACAGGACGACCCACTTCCCGCGGAGGGCCGACAGGGCCACGTCACGGCCGTCCTGGTCCTTCAGGGTGAAGTCCGGGGCCGGCTGGCCCTCCCGGACGGCCGACTTCTCGGCCCGCGCCAGGCCCAGGGTCCCCAGGGCCAGGGTCCCGAGGGTGAGAATCAGCAGGAGTTTCATGGTTCCCTCCATCGATTCGCCGGTAGTAATCCAAGGAATGACTGATCGCTTCGGAACGCCGGGAGCCATCCGGGCGTCCCCCTGTCCCGGCGCCGCCGGTGACGGCGGTGTCAGTCCCCTGTCGATCACTACGGGTTCGCCCAGTTCATAGCCTTCTCGAAGCCCTCGGCCAGGATGCGGCGGACGACTTCCGTGGCTCGGTCCAGCATCGCTTCCACGATGGGCCATTCGTCGGCCGAGAAGGGAGACAGTACGAAGGCCACCATATCCGTCGGCTTGGGGTCGACGCCGATGCCCATCCGGAGGCGGGGGACCCGCTCCGTCCCCAGGGCGGCCAGCACGGACGCCATGCCCTTGTGGCCCCCGGCGCTCCCGGCCGTCCGCAGACGAAGCCGTCCCAAGGGGAGGTCCACGTCGTCGTAGACGACCAAAATCTCGTCCGGCTTCCAACCGTACCGGGACTGGGCGAGCCGGACGCCGGCACCGCTCAGGTTCATATAGGTCAGGGGCTTGACCAGATAGAGGTCCCAGTCCTCCCACCGGACGGCGATGACTTGGACGGCCCCCTCGAGGGTCCGTTTCTTCTGGACCTGGGCCGCCCGGCGGATGCGGTCGACCAGCATGAAGCCGACGTTGTGGCGGGTCCGGGCATACGCCGCCCCCGGATTCCCCAAGCCCACGACGGCCCGCAAAAACGGCGAGACCCCCACGGGCTACTCTTCCTCTTCTTCCGTCTTGCCCCGCTTGATGACTTCGGGTTCCGGGGCCTCCGCCAGGGCCGGGGCGACCGCCTCCTCGACGTACTCCTCGGCGGCCGTGAGGGTCACGATGACCTCATCGGGGTCTTCGACGGCCCGCACGCCGGGCGGGAGCTTCAGGTCCCGGACCTGGATGAAGTCGTTGAGTTCGAGGTTCGAGATATCGACCTCGATGACTTCGGGGATGTCCTTCGGCAGACATTCGACCTCAATTTCACGGACCAAGAACTGAAGGACGGCGCCGGCCTTCAGGGCCGGGGGCTCGCCGACCAGGCGGATGGGGACCCGGAGGGTCAGGGCCACGTCGGCCTGGACGGCGTAGAAGTCGGCGTGCAGGAGGGTATCCCGGACGGGGTCGAGCTGGTAGTCCTTCAGGAGGCAGAGCCAGCGCTGGTTGTCGTCCGTCCGGAGCTCGACCAGCGTGTTTTCGGCAATCCCCTGTTCCAGCAGGTGCACGACGGGCCGGGGGTCCAGCTCGATGGGCACCGGTGAGCGGCCCGGACCGTACACGATGCCGGGGATGCGGCCCCGCTGACGGATCTTGCGGGCGACCTCCTTGCCGACTCGCTCACGAATTTGGACCGGGATCGTCATCGTCTGCGGCATGAGGCGACCTCCGGAATCGGTCCCAGGTACCGGGTTATCGGCGTGCGGCCGATGGGAGGCGCTGGCGGTCTGGGATTCACGCCGGGTGGTCTGTATTATAGGTCAGACCAGGGGAGCAGACAACGGGGACGACCGATGAGGGTCTCAGGTCCCGGGGGCCGGGTCTCGGCGAAAGGGATCGTGGACCCCGACGGGATGCGGGATACGGAATACCGGATGGTCTATGGGGTCCCGAATTCCCGGACCGCCGAATTCCCGAGCTCCCGAACTCCCGAATTCCCGAAAGGAGGTTCCATGCGTGTCGCCCGACAGACAGCGTACGGCCCGTTGATCCGGCAGTGCCTCCGACGGTGGATTCCGGCCGGCCACGCCCCGTGGCGCCGGTTCCCGGCGTGGTCGGACGTGCCCCGGCGCCGCTGGTACGACTGGCGGTGGCAGTGGCGTCACTTAATCCGCACGGCGGCGGACCTGGCGCGGCTTGGACTCCTCCGAACTGGCGCGGCCGAGGGCCTCGATTCGGTCGCCGCTGTCTATCCGGTCGTCATATCGCCCTACTACGCGAGTCTGATGGACCCCGACGACCCGGCCGACCCCATCCGGCGGCAGGCCGTCCCGGATTTGGAAGAAGTCGCCAGTCCGATGGGGCTTTCCCCGGACCCCTTGGGCGAGCGCCGTCTCGAGGTCGTCCCGGGCCTCATCCACCGGTACGCGGACCGGGTCCTCCTGATCGTCTCCAACATGTGTTCGACCTTTTGCCGGCACTGCTTCCGGAAGCGCATCCTGGGACGACCCGGCGTGGCGACGGCCGTCCGGCATCTGGACGCGGCCGTGGACTACATCCGCCGTCATCCGGAGGTCCGGGACGTGATCCTCTCGGGCGGCGACCCCCTCGTCCTGCCGACGTCCGTCCTGGCCCGCCTCTTGCGGGCCCTACGGTCGATTCCTCACGTCGAGATCATCCGCTTGGGCACGCGGGTCCCCGTGACGCTTCCCATGCGGGTCTGGGACCCGGCGCTCCTAACCGTCCTCGACCGCTACGGGCCTATCTGGTGCCTCACGCAGTTCAATCACCCCCGGGAAGTCACGCCGGAGGCCCGTGCGACTGTCCAAATGCTCCTGCGGGTCGGCGTCCCCGTCCTCAATCAAGCGGTCCTCCTGCGGGGGATCAACGACGACGTCGAGACCCAGCGGGCCCTCCATCGGGCCTTGGTCCGGGCCTGCATCAAGCCCTACTACCTGCATCATGCGGACCCCGTCCGGGGGACGCATCATTTCCGGACGTCCCTGACCCGGGGCCTGGAAATCATGGAGGGCTTGCGGGGTCACATCTCGGGGATCGCGATTCCGACTTACGTCGTGGACCTTCCCGACGGCGGCGGGAAGGTCCCCCTCCTGCCCGACTACCGGGTCGCCGTCGGGCCGGACGTTTGGGTCCTCCGAAACCACCGGGGCGAGCTCTTTGCCTATGATGTCGGGGCCTCAGCCGATGGGACTCGACGCCTGAGCGCTTGGGAAGACGCAGGATAGATGCAGGATGGGCATGCGGAATGGGAAATCCCAGCCCGACCCGTTCGAGCGGGACTCGGGTGAAAGTGGCTTCCCTGTTCATCGGTCGAATGCCCGAACTCCCGAAGGACGCCGGACCCCGCCCTAACGGGGCGGGGCCGGGTGTTCGGGATTCCCGGATGGGCCACACCGAGATTTCCATTTCCCATTCTCATCCTGCATCTCGCATCTTGTATCCTGCATCGCATCTTGCACTACGCCCCTATGGTGCGGGTCGTCTGGCGTACGTGGACGACGGTCCTGTGGACGGGCCTCGTTTTCTTGGCCTCCCTGAGCACGCTCGTGGGACCCCGCCGGCTCCGACGCCGGGCCCGGTGGGCCCGACGGTGGTTCCGGGGACTTCTGCGTCTGTGGGGCGTCCGCCCGGTCTCGGCGGGAGACCCGCCCAGAGCGGCGACGCCCGGGATCATCGTCAGCAACCACCTGAGCTACCTGGACGTTTGCGTACTGGGTTCGATGGTGCCCTGCGTATTTGCGGCGAAGGCCGAAATCCGGCGCTGGCCGGTCATCGGCTTTTTGGCCCGCTATGCCGGGACCGTCTTTGTCCACCGGGGGAGCGCCCTGACGATCCGGCGGCAGGTCGAAGCGCTCCGCCGCCGGGTCCGGGCGGGTCTGTGGGTCGTCTTCTTCCCGGAGGGCCGGATTTCGGACCACGACGGTCTCATGCCCTTCCGGCGGGGATTGTTCGCCCTGGCCAGCGCCACGGGCTTGCCGGTCTATCCGGTCGTCCTCCGTTATGCACCCCTGACGGACGTCCACTGGGCGACCCCCGAACCCCTGCACCGGCACGCCTGGCGGTGGTTCCGACGGCCTTCGGTGACCGCCTACATCCGGTGGCTCCCGCCGGTCCGACTGGCGGCGGTGCCGCCGGAGGCCCTGCCGGGCGTCGTCGCCCGTCTGCAGGAGACTATGCAGAGGGCCTATGAGGCCCTGAAGGCCTTCGAGGGGCCGGCGACACCGTCTGTCGAAGGTGCTCTGTCCTGACCGGCCGTCAGGACAGCCTTGACCGTCGTCCGAAGAAGCCCGATTTTCAGGCTTAGCGCTGGGGTATGGTAGAATCGTAAAATAGAATTTTGTCTGATAGCAGAGCCGTTCGGTTGGTGAGAATGGCGTCGGGACAACCTTTCCCAGCGCCGGGGAAGCACGATTTTTCAAGCATCCGGCAGATGGGCAGGTCGGCAGATAGGCAGATAGAAGCCGGGTGGGCAAGGATCAGCCCCAGGGCTTTTGGGACCATCTGCCCATCTGCCGAACTGCCTATCTGCCAAAGCTTGAAAA
>BEHN01000037.1 GCA_002898535.1 bacterium HR11 | reverse complement strand
ATCTGCCCACCTGCCCATCTGCCGAATGCTTGAAACAAGGCCGTCACGCCATGGACATCCCCGAGACAGTCCTCCATCAGGTCTGGCTGTGGCAGTGGCGCCTGCCCGAGACGATGACGACGACCGACGGCCGGGTCCTCCGGGTGCTCCGGCCGGGATGGTGGAATTACGGTCCCGGGCCGGACTTTCAGGCCGCCGTCCTGACGGTCGATGGGGTCGTCTGGTTTGGGGACGTCGAGGTCCACCTCAGGACGGCCGAGTGGTCGGCGCACGGTCACGGGGCCGACCGACGTTACGGACGGGTCGTCCTCCACGTCGTCTATGAGTCGACGGGCCGGGGCGTTTACCATCGGGACCGCTTCGGGGCGATCCCGGAACTGGCCCTACGGACTTACATCCCGCCGACGGCCTGGGCCGAGTTCCCCGTCGGGCTCGTCTGCGCCCGGCGACCGACGGCCCCGATGTGCCTGACGTACCTGTCGGCGTGGAGTGCCGAGGCCCTACGGGCGCTCATCGAACAGATGGGCTACGTCTACCTCGGCGAACGGGCCCGGTCGGCGGCTCGGGCCATGACCGACGGGGAGGCGCCGCATCAGACGTTGTACCGGAGCCTGGCCCGGGGTCTCGGCTACGTGCAGGCCAAGCACGTCCTGGAGGGCCTGGCCCGAGACGTTGACTGGTTCACGGCCCAGGCCATCGCCCTTCGAGAAGGACCGGAGGCCCTGATCCGCCTGTGGTGGGATCGTGTGAACGGCATCCGGATGGCCTGGCCGGGGCCTTATCGGCCGGCCCAGGACCCCTGGCGGCGGCTGGCCTGGCTGGCGGTCTTATGCGGACTTTCGGAGCCGGACCCGATGGACCATCTCCTGCGGGTCGCCGAGGCGGGCCTTCGGTACGGCGTGGCTGACCCGGCGGCGTGGTGCCGCTTGTGGCGGGGCGTCGTTCAAGGCTACACTGGGCTGACGTGGCCGAGCTCATGCTTGCGCTTACCGGATGGCCGGACCGTCGGCCTGCGGGGCCGCCTGGTCGGCCTGGGTCGGTGGACGACGCTTTGGTGGAACGCCGTCCTGCCCGTGGCGATGGCCCTGTGGGAGCGGTCTCACGGAAGCCTCCCGTCGTTAGAGGCCCTGCGGGCGCTACAGACGGGCCCCCTCGAGGACGACGCCGTCCAGCGGGCCGTGCGAGCCCGGTTCGGCCTGTGGCAGTCGTACCTGCCCCGGCGGTCGCCCCTCGTCCAGTTGGGGCTTCACGGGTTTCACAGCCTCGTCTGCAACGAGCCGGTCTGCTCCTGCCCCCGCTGTCCCCTGCGGAAGCCCGAGGCCACGGAGGATCCGGGACCATGATACAATATCAGAGCCCTTCGGTTCGTGAGAATGGCGTCAGAACAATCTTTCCCATCCCCCGGAAAGCACGATGCTTCAAGCATTCGGCAGATGGGCAGGTCGGCAGATAGGCAGGTCGGCAGATGGGCATTTGGCAGATGGGCAGATGGGCAGGTGGGCAGTTGGCAGGTCGGCCGATGGGCAGGTTGAGAGACGGGCGTCTATCCCCGGCACACCGGCCGTCATGCCGGTGCCCCCCTGTCTTGGCGCCGCCCGTCATGGCGGTGTCCATCCCCTCCGAACACCGCCAGCCATGGCGGTGTCCTCCCCTCCGAACACCGCCAGCCATGGCGGTGTCGTCCTTAACAAGCTTGAAAAATCGAGATCGCCGGTCCATCGTTTTCCCGGATGGGAACAGCATCTCTCCCAACCGAACGGCTCTGATATCCAGGATGCAGGATGGGGACGGGGAACAAGGGATTCGGGATGCGGATCGCGGAATGTGAGAAAGCCCAGCCCCGCTCGCAAGAGCGGAGTCCTTTCATCCCAGCCCCGCCCGTTAGAGCGGGGTCGATAGACCGTTCGCCGTTCGCCATATGGAGGCGTCTCATGCGGATCGTGTCGATGGTCCCCAGTGCCACGGAGATCGTGGCCGCTTTAGGTCTCCTCGACGACCTGGTCGGCGTCACATACGAATGCGACTTTCCGCCAGAGGTCCGGGGCAAGGCCATCGTCGTCGAGAGCACGCTCCCCCCGGGGCTTCCGCCGGCGGAGGTGCACCGGCTCGTCAGCGAGGCCTATCGGGCGGGTCGGAACTACTTCCGGGTCCGGACGGACCTCCTGGCCGAGCTTCGGCCGGATCTCATCATCACCCAGGGCGTCTGTAGCGTGTGCGCCGTCGCCCCGGGGCAAGTCGATACGGCCCTGCATCTGCACCCGCCCTTACGGAACCTCGTCCTGCAGGCCGAGACCGTCGACGGGATTTTTGAAGACATTCGGCGGGTCGGGGCGGCGACGGGCCGGACGGCCGAGGCCGAGGCTCTGGTCGACCGTTTGCAGGCCCGCCTGGAGGCTCTCCGGGCGCAGATTCCTCCGACAGCGGTCCGACCCCGCGTGCTCCTGCTGGAATGGCTGGACCCCCCGATGGTCGCCGGGCACTGGGTGCCCGAGATGGTCGAGCGGGCCGGGGGCGTGCACGTCCTCAACGAGGCCGGGCGGCCTTCCCGGACGATCTCGTGGGCCGACGTCGCGGCCGCCGACCCGGACGCCATCTTCTTGGTCCCCTGCGGGTATCGGCTGGAAGCGGTCCTGGAGGAAATCCGCCGTCTCTCGCCGCCGGCCGGGTGGTCCCGGCTCCGGGCCGTCCGCCGACGGGCCGTGTGGGCGGCCGATGCCAGTGCCTACTTTTCCCGACCCGGCCCCCGGTTTGTCCACGGCGTCGAGGTCCTCATGGAGGCGTTATGGGGTCTCCGGGTGTTTTCGGACGCCTCGAATCCGACCGCCTGGGCGCTCGCCGATCCCTGGTTATAAGGCGTCGGGAATCGGGACGGCGTTCCATCATGACCCAGAGGGGATAGACCCGACAAGATGCAGGGTAGGTAGGGAATCGAAATCCAAGCCCCGCTCGTTAGAGCGGGGTCGACAGACCGTTCGCTATGTGGAGATGCCTCATAAAGGGACGGAGTGATGAAGTGGCGAAGTGACGGAGTCGGGAAAGGAATCCAAGCCCCGCTCGCCCGAGCGGGGTCGCGAGATGCAGACCATTTGCCGTTCGCTGACCTGATGAGACGGGGTTTGGGGGATGAGGGCACTGGGCCGGGCACCGACCTACTTTCCCACGGGGTTGCCCCCGCAGTATCATCGGCGCTGGCGGGCTTAGCTTCCGTGTTCGGAATGGGAACGGGCGTTTCCCCGCCGCTATGGGCACCCGACCCAATTTTTAAATTTTAAAAATGTGACGGCGTGATGAACTGATGGAGTAATGAAGAGAGACATCTGAGTCCAGGACAGCCTGAGGAGGGCACGCCTTAGAAGTTGAGGTCAAGTCGCTCGGCCGATTAGTACCGGTCAGCTTCACCCCTTACGGGGCTTCCACACCCGGCCTATCGACCCGGTCATCTCCCGGGGGCCTTACCCCGTCCGGTGGCCCAGACGGGAGGGAGACCTCATCTTGGGGCGCGCTTCGCGCTTAGATGCTTTCAGCGCTTATCGCTTACCAGCATGGCTACCGGGCGCTGCGGCTGGCGCCACAACCCGGACACCAGAGGCTGGCCCGTTCCGGTCCTCTCGTACTAGGAACGGCCCCCCGCAAGTCTCCAGCGCCCGCGGCAGACAGGGACCGAACTGTCTCGCGACGTTCTGAACCCAGCTCACGTACCGCTTTAACGGGCGAACAGCCCGACCCTTGGGACCGGCTTCAGCCCCAGGACGCGATGAGCCGACATCGAGGTGCCAAACCCCGCCGTCGATGTGGACTCTTGGGCGGGATCAGCCTGTTCACCATTCCCCTGATTCCTCAGGGGGGCAGACTATATCTTCATCCCGGACGTCCCCGGCGTCCGGGAGCACGGCGTCTTGGCCCTGCGAAGATTCCGCCGTCGACGACGGCGTTCGAGGAGCAGGACCCTCGGGCTTCGCGCCCTCAGTCGTTACGGGGTTCGGAGGGAGTTTGTATCGCATGGCGGGGATGACGTGTTCGCCGATAAGGGCGAACAGCTTCCGGGTCTCCTCGACGGGAAAGTACAAGCACGGGTATCGGCCCTTTTTCCAGACGACCTTAGGGCGTAGGTCAAAGTTCCGTTGCAAAGCTTGGCACAGGCGCTCCAGCTCGTCCGGTCCATAAGACGGCAAATAGATGCAGGCGCTTCGGTCCCGCCGGTCGTAGTATCCGTCGTCCATATACCACACAGCCAGGGACAGGGGAGATTTCAAAAGGGTGTCGATGTCCTCAGGAATACGCTTGCGACCGTCGGCGTAGAACCGACGGCGATAGCGCCCGAGGACGGGCGTCGAGTACGTCTGACATCGCCAGTACCGGTATGTCCGTCGCCAGATGGGATTCCACCGTTCGACGAGGTGCGGCGGGGCCTGCATCAGGTGACGGAACTGTTCGTATTTCCAGAAGATGTACTCTTTCTGCTTCTCCGAGTGTTCGAGCCGGAGTCGCGCACTTCGACGGCCCGTCTTCTGGAGGTAGCCGTCTCCCAGGATCAGACCGATAAGGATTTCCCGTTGCCGCTTGAGGAGACCCACTGGAGGAACCCCCCGAACTTCCCACGGGGTTACCCACGGACCGACGGTCCTGCCGTCGCCGTTCGGGCTTCCCCGTTATAAGCCGTGAACCGGGGTCCGGTGTTACCACCGGACCGGGACAACGCAGGCGTTATCCCCGGAGTACCTTTTATCCGTTGAGCGATGGCCCTTCCACACGGGACCACCGGATCACTAGGCCCGGCTTTCGCCTCTGCTCGGCCCGTCGGCCTCGCAGTCAACCCCCCTTGTGCCCTTGCACTCCACGGCGGATTTCCAAACCGCCTGAGGGGAGCTTTGGGCGCCTCCGTTACTGTTTAGGAGGCTTCCGCCCCAGACAAACTACCCACCTACCCTTGTCCCGTCCCCGGGTGCACGGGGTCCGGTTAGGGTTTCGAAGCGTCCAGGGTGGTATCTCACCGGCGCCTCCACGCCCCCCGAAAGGGGCGCTTCGCAGGCTCCCACCTATCCTGCGCAGGACGCTCCAAAACCCAGGGATAGGCTGCAGTGAAGGTTCACGGGGTCTTTCCGTCTGGCCGCGGGTAGACCGCATCTTCACGGCCACTTCAATTTCGCCGGGCGCCCCGCTGAGACAGTGCCCCAGTCGTTACGCCTTTCATGCAGGTCGGAACTTACCCGACAAGGAATTTCGCTACCTTAGGACCGTTCCTTCGTTATCCCACTTGGGGGTCACGGACCGTGACCCGACGGGCCATGCCCTCGTCGGCACGGCACCGGTGGGACGGCTCTGGACGAGCCCTCCGTATCGCTACGGAGTTCGGACCATATCATCACGACTCAGGACCGGCGGCGCCCGCCCCCTCGACTGGGGGCTTTTCCTGAGTCGCGCCCGGCGTATGGTCTCTGGGGATTCCCTGGAAGCGGGCCAGAATTTCCTCCTCCGTATACCGTCGCTTGCCACCGTCATTCATGTCTCGACGGACCCGGAGGATCTCTCGGACGCCCTCGACGGTCGTGTGCCGGCCTTCCTGGATGATGCGGGCAATCTTCTTAAACTTAGCGAAATCTCGCTTCTTCTTCGCCGACAGGAACCGGAAACGGTCGAAGAACGGGATGACGTTCTCGACGATGGCGTTGAAGTTGTTGACTTCATAGTACCAAACGCCGTCGTCCCGTCGTCGGAGCGTGCCACACCGCAAGTAGCGCTTGAACAGGGCCAAGATGACCCGTTCCCGCTGAGAGACGTTGAAGCACAGCGAGATCTTCCACGGCATCCGATGGTCGGACCGGGGTCGGAACACGACGTTGAAGCTTCCCTCCCCGTCGGCAAAACCGGCCAGGTAGTAGCCGATGTGGGGGGGAATCTTACGGACGTCGAGGGGCATGGTCGCCTCCAGGGCCTTTCCTGCGGGTTGTCTGCGCCCCGCGGATTGTGACGCACCCTCCTGCCGAGGGCGGCGTACCGGGGGCCTCTCCACCCCTTCGGGGCGATCCCTGAGGGGACAGACGTTCCCGCATATAGCCGGGTTTATTTACGTAACTACAACGGTCCGGCGTCATAGTTACGGCCGCCGTTTACCGGGGCTTCGGTTCCGAGCCTCGCCGGCGCCCGGAGGCACCGGCTAACCCGTCCCCTTAACCTTCCGGCACCGGGCAGGCGTCAGGCCCTATACCGCCTCTTGCGAGTTGGCAGAGCCTTGTGTTTTTGATAAACAGTCGCCAGGGCCCTTTCACTGCGACCTCCTCGGGCTCGGACCGCGAGGGTCCTCACCCTACGCGAGGCACCCCTTCTCCCGAAGTTACGGGGTCAATTTGCCGAGTTCCTTAGCGGGGTTTCACCCGTGCGCCTGAGGATTCTCACCCCGCCTACCTGTGTCGGTTTACGGTACGGTCACCCCGAGCACGGAGCGACGAGGCTTTTCTTGGCAGTGTGGGTTCGGCCGGTTCAGTTAGGCCCGAAGGCCGCCCCGCCTCGCGAGCCTGGCGGCCGGACTCGAAGTCCCAGCCCCCGGATTTGCCTGAGGGCACCGCGACACCCGCGACCGCCCCATTCCGTCGGGACGGACGGCCTACCCTCCTGCGTCCCCCCTTCGCCCATGCACCCGAGGTGGGGTGGGAATGTTGACCCACTGCCCTTCGGCTACGCCTTTCGGCCTCACCTTAGGGGCCGCCTAACCCTGGGCGGACTGACCTTCCCCAGGAAACCTTGGGCTTTCGGCGGGGTGGGTTTCCACCACCCTTATCGCTACTCATGCCGGCAGAGTCACTTCCCAGCCGTCCATGGCACGCTCACGCGGCCACTTCGACCGACTGGGAACGCTCCCCTACCGCGCGTCCGGACCGAAGTCCGGGCGCACCCGCCGCTTCGGCACCAGGCTTGAGCCCCGTTATATTTTCGGCGCCGGGTCGCTCGACCAGTGAGCTATTACGCTTTCTTTAAAGGGTGGCTGCTTCTAAGCCTACCTCCTGGCTGTCTTCGCGACCCGACCTCCTTCCCCACTAAGCCTGGGTTTCGGGGCCTTAGCGGGCGGTCTGGGCTATTCCCCTCTCGACCACGGAGCTTATCCCCCGCGGTCTGACTCCCCCGGTCCGGCGTCCCGGCATTCGGAGTTTGGTTGGACATGAGAGGCCTTTCGGCCCCCTGGCCCATCCAGTGCTCTACCGCCGGGACCCACGCCGGGAGGCTCGCCTGAAAGCGATTTCGGGGAGAACGAGCTATCACCGAGCTTGATTAGCCTTTCACTCCTATCCCCACCTCATCCGAGAAGTTTTCCTCCTTCACCGGTTCGGGCCTCCATCCGGTGTTAGCCGGACTTCACCCTGGGCAGGGATAGATCGCTCGGCTTCGCGTCTACGGCCCGCAACTGAACGCCCTGTTCGGACTCGCTTTCGCTACGGCTCCCCTCGGGGGTTCGCCTCGCTGCGGACCGTAACTAGCCGGCTCATTTTGCAAAAGGCACGCGGTCAGCGGGACGGCGTCCCGCCTTCCACTGCTTGTAGGTGTGCGGTTTCAGGTTCTCTTTCACTCCCCTCGCCGGGGTTCTTTTCACCTTTCCCTCACGGTACTGGTGCGCTATCGGTCGCGGGCGAGTGTTTAGCCTTGGGAGGTGGTCCTCCCGGCTTCCCGCAGGATTCCACGTGTCCCGCGGTACTCGGGCACCCAGTCCCGGGAGACCGTCGCCCTTTCGCCTACGGGGCTATCACCCTCTGTGGCGGGCCTTTCCAGACCACTTCGGCTAAGGCACGGTTTTGTGACTCCCTGGCGGAGGCAGGGCTCCGCCCGACTGGGCCCCACGACCCCGCCCCGGCAACGCCCCTGCGCTTGGACACCGAGACGGTTTAGGCTGGGCCCCGTTCGCTCGCCGCTACTGAGGGCATCGCGGTTGCTTTCTCTTCCTCGGGGTACTGAGATGGTTCACTTCCCCCGGTTCGCCTCCCGGGCCTATGGATTCAGCCCGGGATGATGGCCCATTCCGGCCATCGGGTTTCCCCATTCGGGCATCCCGGGATCGACGCCTGCAGGCGGCTCCCCCGGGCTTATCGCAGCCTGCCACGCCCTTCATCGCCTGCCCGCGCCCAGGCATCCACCGCACACCCTTTCTTCCTTGACCTCAACGTTCCAAGGCGCACGGCTGTCCTGGACCCAGTTGTCAAAGAACAGCGGATGGGGGTCACGGGTGGAGGTAAGCGGATTCGAACCGCCGACCTTCGGCTTGCAAAGCCGACGCTCTCCCCGCTGAGCTATACCCCCACGCTGGTGGGCCTAAGTGGATTTGAACCACTGACCTCCCGCTTATCAGGCGGACGCTCTGACCAGGCTGAGCTATAGGCCCCCACGGGTTCGCTGAAAATTGGATCACGAGGTCCCCCGCATGGTTCCGTAAAGGAGGTGATCCAGCCACAGGTTCCCCTACGGCTACCTTGTTACGACTTCGCCCCAATCACCGGCCCTACCCTCGGCCCCTGCGTCCCCTGGCGGGGTTCGCTCCCGGGGACTTCAAGTAGAACCGGCTTTCGTGGCGTGACGGGCGGTGTGTACAAGGCCCGGAGACGTATTCACCGCGGCCCCTTCTGATCCGCGGTTACTAGCGATTCCGGCTTCATGCAGGCGAGTTGCAGCCTGCAATCCGAACTGAGGCGGGCTTTCTGGGATTGGCTCCCCCTCGCGGGTTCGCGACCCTCTGTACCCGCCATTGTAGCACGTGTGTAGCCCTGGGCATCAAGGCCATGCTGACTTGACGTCGTCCCCACCTTCCTCCGGGTTACCCCGGCAGTCCCCTTAGAGTGCCCAACTGAATGGTGGCAACTAAGGGCGAGGGTTGCGCTCGTTGCGGGACTTAACCCGACACCTCACGGCACGAGCTGACGACAGCCATGCAGCACCTCGGCCGGCCGTCCGGGCTCATCACCCGGAAGGGCCCATCTCTGGACCGGTCGTCCGGCCGTTCGAACCCAGGTAAGGTTCTTCGCGTTGCATCGAATTGAACCACGTGCTCCACCGCTTGTGCGGGCCCCCGTCAATTCCTTTGAGTTTCACCCTTGCGGGCGTACTCCCCAGGCGGGGCACTTGACGCGTTAGCTGCGACCCAGAGGCCCGACGCCCCCAGGTCTAGTGCCCATCGTTTACAGCCAGGACTACCCGGGTCTCTAATCCGGTTCGCTCCCCTGGCTTTCGTGCCTCAGCGTCGGGCTCGGTCTAGCCAGCCGCCTTCGCCTCCGGTGTTCCTCCCGATATCTGCGCATTTCACCGCTACACCGGGAATTCCGCTGGCCTCTCCCGGCCCCAAGGACCGCAGTTTCGGACGCCCTTCCCCGGGTGAGCCGGGGGCTTTAACGCCCGACTTACGGTCCCGCCTACGCACCCTTTACGCCCAGTGAATCCGAGTAACGCTCGCCCCCTCCGTATTACCGCGGCTGCTGGCACGGAGTTAGCCGGGGCTGATTCCACCGGTACCGTCAGACCCGGCGATTGTTCACCGCCGGGCCGTTCGTCCCGGTGAAAAGGGGTTTACGACCCTTTCGGGCCTTCGTCCCCCACGCGGCGTCGCTCGGTCAGGCTTGCGCCCATTGCCAAAGATTCCCTGCTGCTGCCTCCCGTAGGAGTCTGGGCCGTGTCTCAGTCCCAGTGTGGCCGACCACCCTCTCAGGCCGGCTACCCGTCGTCGCCTTGGTGGGCCGTTACCCCACCAACGAGCTGATGGGCCGCGCGCCCCTCCGCCGGCGGTAGCATGGCGGAAGCCCGAGGCCACCTTTCCTCCCGGCGCCATGCGGCCCCGGGAGCGTACGGGGTATTAGCCCCCCTTTCGGGGGGTTATCCCCCTCCGGCGGGCAGGTTACGCACGTGTTACTCACCCGTTCGCCACGCTACTCGGCCCCGAAGGACCTTTCGCGTACGACTTGCATGCATTAGGCACGCCGCCAGCGTTCACTCTGAGCCAGGATCAAACCCTCCGAACGTAATTCGGAAGCGACCTCACGGCTCAGGCCGCGAGGGCGAAACTCTCGGGCGAGGGACCTCAGTGACCCAATTTTCAAAGAACGCGTGGGAAGGCCAGCCTAAATATAGCCACCCGTCGGCCCGATGTCAAGCGGGGCATCGAGCCGGCCGACCTCTCGACAGTCGGCACTCTTATATATAACCCCGCGCCCGGCCCGTGTCAAGCCAGACCCCCACACCGCTCGAGGCCGGGGGCCCGGGTCGGTGGGACGAAGCGGTCTGCGGGTCATGCGACGAATGGCGAGTGGCAAATCGCAAGTCAGCGAGGAGTCTCCTGCTCCGCCCAATTCGAAATCCGCCACTCGCATGCCCCGACTTAAGACCCGGCCGGCTTCGCCGGTCGGGCCCCGACCCGGCGGGCCGTCCAGTCCTGGACCCCGGCCATCGACCCCTCCAGGACGTGCGCTTGGCCCTGAATCGCATCCCCGGCGACCCGACCCTCAAACCGTACGGGCACCCGAGCGCCGCCGAGGTCCAGGACGGCTTGAAAGCTGACCTGGTCGCCTCGTACGCGGCCCTCCGTGAGGGTCGCTCGCGAGCCGCCGCTTTGAAGGACTTCGCCGCCGACCCTCTGGAATTGCTGGTGGAGGACGGCCGTGAAGGTCTGCTCGCCCGCCGCCGTCCGGAGCGCCCACCGCCAGGTCCCCCCGACGGAGGCCGGTACGACCCAGTAGTAGAGCGTATGCTGATAGGTCGGTCCCGGGACCTTCACGACGTCGTCGGGCTCCCAGTCCCCCATGTCGTAGTCGTGGGACACGATGCGGGTCCCGGGCCGGAGCTCCCGGAGGAGCTTCGGACGGAGCCGCAGGTTCACGTCCGGCAGGAGGTACAACGTCACGACCGTCGCCTCCCGGATGTCGACCTGGAAGAGGTCGCCCTCGATGAACCGGACCCGGTCCGTCACGCCGGCCTTCTCGGCGTTGGCCCGGCTCTCCTGGATGCGCCGCGGGTCGATGTCGACGCCCACGCCCCGGGCACCGTACTTTTGGGCCGCCGTGATGACGATCCGGCCGTCCCCGCACCCGAGGTCGTACACGACGTCGTCGGCCGTGACCTTCGCCATCTTCAGCATTTCCTCGACGACCTCATAGGGCGTCGGCACATAGGGTACGTCGGGCGCCCGCTGTTGGGCCGCCCCCCAGGGAACCGTCCCGGCTACCGCAAGGACGGCCCCCAGGACGAACCATCGCACGAAGCGTCGCCGCATCATGGCGGACCTCCCTGACGGGACCTTGCTCATGGCTCATCGCTTATGACCCGTGGGAAATAGCTACGAGCCATGAGCGATGAGCCGTCTACGACCCCCGAGCCGCTCCGTCGCGCCGTCGGGCCAGGACCCAGACTGGAATCCCCGCCAGCAGGACGGCGGACCCGGCCAGGGCCCCGCGACCCGCATAGGCCAGACTCGCATAAAGCATATAAAGGCAAACGATGCAGAAGACCAAGGGCGTGACCGGATAGAGGGGGACCCGAAACGGACGGGGGACGTCCGGCTCCCGATACCGCAAGACGAAGAGGGCCACGCCGGTCAGGAAAAAGAAAAACCAGAAGACAGGGGCCGTGTAGGTGACCATCGTCTCGAACCCTCGCCGAGTCCAGGCTCCAAACAAGACCAAGAAGAGGGCGATGGCGCCTTGGACCCAGAGGGCGGCCACGGGCGTCTCGGCCCGAGCGTGCCATCGGCCCAGGAGGGCGAAGGCGGGAAAATCCCGGCCCAAGGCGTAATTCGTCCGGGCTCCCGTGAGGACCGTGCCGTTGACGCCGCCCAGGGCGGCGACGGCGATGAGGAGGCTGACGAGCACCGCCCCGGGCGGCCCCAGGCCTCGTCGGAGCAAGTCGGCGGCCATGACCTCCGAGGCCCGAATGCCCGTCAAGCCCAGGCCCCAGAGGTAGGCCATGTTCGTGAAGACGTATACGGCCGTGATCAGACCGACCCCGCCGACCAGGGCCCGGACCATGCTCCGACGGACGTCCCGGAGTTCGGCCGATATGTAAGCCGCTTCATTCCATCCGCCGTACGTGTACAGGACGAAGACCAAGGCCAGGCCCCAAGAGCCGGCCGACGGAGGGGCATCGGCCGGGGCGTCCGGCGCCCGTCCGAAGAGGACGAAGCCGGCCCAAGCGATCGCCAGCAGGCCGCCGAGTTTGGCCGCCGTCAGGAGGTTCTGGACCCATTTCCCGGGCTGAATCCCCCACACGTTGATGAGGGTCAGGCCCAAGACGGCCAGGGCGGCATACAGGGCCGAAGCCTTCGGTCCCAGGGGCACCACCGAGGCCATGTAATCCCCAAACACATAGGCCAACGAAGCGATCGAGCCCGTCTGGATGACCGTCATGCGGGCCCAGCCGAAGAGGAAGGCCAAGCCGGGCCCGAAGGCTCGCCCCAGGTAATGGTAATCCCCGCCGGCGTGGGGGTACGTCGTCGCCAGTTCTGCATAGCAGAGGGCCCCGACCAGCGAGACGAGGCCGCCCAGGCCCCAGAGGAGGAGAAAGACGCCAGGACTCGACACGTGGGTGGCGACGGCCGAGGGCGCCCGAAAGATGCCGGCCCCGATGACGATGCCCACGATCAGGGCGACGGCGTCGACGACGGACAGAGTCGGTCGCGGGGCGACGATCGCCCCCTCACGACCATGCGCCGGGACGGACATGGGGTCTTTCCCCTACCGATGAAAGGCCATGAGGCCCGTCAGGGTCACCAGTTCCCGGTACCGCTGGCGGAACCGGTTCCACAGGCTCTTCATGCTCTTGTAGGACTGGAGCCAGTCCAGCAGGAGGAGGTCGGTCACCGTACTCTCGATCCAATCGACGTCTTTCTTGTAGCCCAGCACCATGGAAACGCCCGTCGCGTTGATAAAGTTCCGGATGCGGTATCGCTCCACGTCGATGGTCGAACAGCTCCCGAAGTGGACGACCCAGTTGGCAAAGCCCTTCCCCATGAAGGCCGCCAGGGTCTCCAAGTCGACCGACGACTCGTCCAGGAGGATGACGCCGGGCTTGCCGTGAAAGGCCAGATACAGGATGCCATACCCCTTGAGGCCCTTCAGTTTCTCCAGGTTGTGCTTCATCTCTTCCCGAGTATTGCACGTTAAATATGTGAATTTCACATTGTTCATCATCGAGGCCAGCTTCAGGATCGGGCGCACGCTGAGCCGATTCTCGATGTCGGCGTCCCAGAGCGACTCCAAGCAGGCGATGTTTTTCTGGTAGGTCGGTAGCCGTGCCATGCAGGACTCCTCGGGCCACCCCGGCGGGTATATTATAGTCCCCGGCCGACGGGGGTGGGGGGC
>BEHN01000036.1 GCA_002898535.1 bacterium HR11 | reverse complement strand
GCATACGTGTGCGGCCTGGATTGTTCGGTATGCGGCGGCCGGGGGCCTGGCGATGGCCCTGGAGAATCTGAGGTACGTGAAGGAAGCGAACCGGATCGAGGTTGTGACGCGGGGGATTTTCAATCGGCTCCAGGCGTATATCGCCTACAAGGCGGCGCTAGAAGGTATACCCGTGGTATGGGTCAATCCCCGGGGGACGTCGAGCCGCTGTCCCGTATGCGAGCAAGCAAAGCTCAAGAGGGACGGCGCCTCCGGGGCGGTGTCCTGTGGAGCCTGCGGTCTTCGGGCGCACCGGCAGCGCGTGGGGGCCGTCGGTGTGGGCCGGAGGGCGCTACAGGCGAAAGCGGGCGCAAGCCCGCGGGCCGGGTCCGAGCCGTGCCCGGCGTCGGGGATAGGTCGGGCCGTAGGGCGGCTTCTTCATGGGGAGAAGGCCGTCCTGCGTCTGACCGAAAAAGGTTGGGTCGTGGAGGCCGACCCCGGGGGCCTGGTGGCCCTGCAAGGTCTCCCGACGAGGCCGAAATCCAAGCCTTCCGTGGTCCGGGGATAAAAGACCATGGAAGGTGAAACGGCCTATAGTCTCTTGCATCCCGGAGCTTGCATCTTGTATCCTGCCCTCCGCATTCCCGCATCTTGAGGCCCTTCCATGTCGGAAGTCGAGTACGTCCGGGAGCGCTGGGCGCGCCTCCAGAAGCTTCGGTCTTCCGGGGTCGAGACCCTGCCCTATCGCTTTGAGACGACCCACACTCTGGAAGAAATCGTCGAACTCTATGGCTCCGAGCAGGACGCCGGCCGACTCCAGAACGTTCAGGCCCGCGTGGCGGGTCGGGTTCAAAGCTTACGCTGGCACGGCAGGACGACGTTCTGTCACATCCAGGGCCGTCAGGCCCGCCTCCAGTTGTACGCCCGGCAGGACGCCCTGGGACCGGAGGCTTACGAGGCCTTCACGAACCTCGACCTGGGGGACGTCGTCGGCGTCGAGGGTCATCTGTTCCGGACCAAGACGGGCGAGCTGACCCTGGCCGTCCAGCGGTGGGCCCTCCTGGCCAAGTGCTGGCTTCCCCTGCCGGAGCAATGGCACGGCCTGACGGACGTCGAGGTCCGCTACCGGCGGCGCTACCTGGACTTGATCGCCAACCCCCGGGTCCGGTCGATTTTCATCCGCCGGTCGCAAATCGTCCGGCTCATCCGTCAGTTTTTGGACGGTCGGGGCTTCATCGAGGTCGAGACGCCCGTCCTCCAGCCCCTCTACGGGGGTGCCCTGGCCCGGCCCTTCAAGACGTACCACAACGTCTTGGAGGCCGAACTCTTCCTGCGGATCGCCCCGGAGCTTTACCTCAAGCGGCTCATCGTGGGGAACCTCGAACGGGTCTATGAGGTCGCCCGCAACTTCCGCAACGAGGGCGTCTCGACGCTCCATAATCCCGAGTTCACGATGCTGGAGCTCTATCAGGCCTATGCCGACTACAACGACATCATGCGGCTGACGGAGGAGATGATCGCCTTCCTGGCGACCGAGCTGTTCGGGAGCCTTCGCATCACCTTCCAGGGGCAGACGATCGACCTGACGCCGCCCTGGCGCCGGCTCCCGATGTTGGCCGGCCTGATGGAGGTCGGCGGCTTGACGGAAGAACAGCTCTACGACCGGGCCTTTCTGGTCGCCCGGGCGGCCGAGCTGGGCGTCCCCCGGGCCGACGGCCTCCCGTGGGGCAAGCTGATCGCCGAGCTGTTCGAGCGGCTCGTCCAGCCGACGCTCATTCAGCCGACCTTTGTCACCGACTTTCCCGTCGACATCTCGCCCCTGGCCCGGCGGAAGCGGGACGACCCCCGTCTGGTCGAGCGGTTCGAGCTGTTCATCGGGGGCCTCGAGTTGGGCAACGCCTTCAGCGAGCTCAACGACCCCTTTGACCAGAAGCGGCGCTTCGAGGACCAACAGCGCCAGCGGGAGACGGGCGACGCCGAGGCCCATCCCATCGACGCCGATTACGTCCTGGCCCTGATGTACGGCCTGCCCCCGACGGGCGGCCTGGGCCTGGGGGTCGACCGGTTGACGATGCTTTTCTGCGACGTGACGTCGATCCGGGAGGTCATCCTCTTCCCCTTGCTCCGGTGGGTCCCCGTCGAACTGCCGATTCCGCCCGAGCTGGAAGAGGGCCAGGAATGACGGGGCCAAGGGCATAGCGCAAGGGGCATCCCACCGGATTCTCGGCCCTATGGGGGGTGTGGGCCTTGCCCCGGGTGCCCGAACATGCACGTTGGATATACCTGGATCCGTCGCCGGAACGTCTACCGCCTCCTGGGGCTCGGCCTGGGGGCGGGCTTGCTGGTGGGCCTCGACGCCCTGACGGCCTATGCATACCGACCGCCGCCGGGCTGGGTCACGTGGAGCGAGCGGCTTTCGGAACTGGGGGCCGGCGAGGTCCCTCTGATCGTGGGGGCTCTGGCCCTCCTGCTGGCCTGGCTCCGGCGGGACGACCGACTCGGGCGGTGGAGCGTGTCCCTCCTGGTCGGCGTGGTCGTCGCCGGCGGCGTGACCTTTCTGCTGAAGAGCCTGATCGGGCGCGTCCGCCCCTATGCGATGGACGGGCCCGGGGAGTTTCTCTTATTTCATCCGTTGACGATCGTCGGGGCCTGGCAGTCGTTCCCGTCCGGTCATGCGACCGTCATGGGCGTCGCCGTCGAGACGGTCCGGCGCTGGTACCCCCAGGTCCGGTGGGCCCGGTGGGGCGTCGGTCTTGCGGCCGTCCTCGTGGGCCTGACCCGCGTGACGGGACGGTTCCATCACCCGTCGGACGTCGTCGTCGGCTACGTCATCGGCGTATGGGTCGCCCGTCGCGTCATGGACGGTCTGGCCGGGTGGCCTTCCCAAATGCCTTGGAGCCGGCCACACCCAGCGGCCGGGGATCTTTCCCGTCAGGTCTCGGACGAGTCTGAAGCCGGCCCCGACGCCGCTGGGCAGACCTCCGCCTCTGAGGCCTCCGAGTCGGCCACCGATTCCCCCTTCAAGTAGGCAAAGACCGGGTGCAGGAGTTTGCCCACGAGACGATGGCTGAACCGGTCGAGGAGGGCTCGCTCCTCGGGCGTCCAGTCGTGCTTCCGCAGGAGACGGGCCAGCTCGGCCTGCCGGTAGGCCTCGACCTGGTGATGGATGGCCCGGGCCAGGTCTTCGACCTGCAAGTTTTCGAGCCACTGAGCAAACCGTATGGCCGCCGCCCGGGCCAGGGCCTGCGCCTGCCGGCAGGCTTGCTGTTTGCGAGCCACCTCGCCTTGAATGAGGGCCTTCAGGTCATCGACCGACAGGAGCCGCACGCCGGGGAGTTTCCCCACGGCCGGGTCCACGTCCCGGGGGACGGCCAGGTCAATCCAGAGAAGGGGTCGGCCGGCCCGCCGGCGGATGGATTCGGCCAGGTCGTCCGCGACCCACAAGTAGTGAGGCGCCGCCGAGGCCGACACGATGACGTCAAAGGCCTCGACGATGCTCGGGGCGACCTCCGACGACCAGACCATCGGCTCGACGCCCGGATACCGGCCGGCCAGGTGGGCCGCCCGGTCTGCGTCCCGACTCCCGACGACCAAGCGAGAGTAGCCCGCATCGACCAGGTACTTCAGGGTCCATTGAGCCATCTCCCCCGTCCCGAGGACGAAGACCCGGGGTTGCGTCGCCGGCGGCATTTGGTCGATGACGACCTCGGCGACGACGGCCGGGACCGACACGTGGCCGTCCTGAATCCGGGTCTCCTGCCGGATCCGATGGGCACAGTGGAGGGCCTGTTCGACCAGCCGGGACAGGACCCGCCCGACGCTCCGGTAGCCCTGCGCCTGGCGATAGGCCTCCTTGACCTGATGGGCGACCTGCGGCTCACCGACCGTCGGCGACAGGGCGCCGGCGGCGATCAGGGCCAGCCGCTCGAAGACCTCTTCCGGGGAGCGCAGGCATAAGACGGGCCACCCCAGGGCTTCCTCCAGCCGCCGCCGGACGTCGTTCCACACGGGCGTGGAGCTGATGCCATAAAGCTCGACCCGGTAACAGGTCTCAAGCAGGAACCACTCTTGGGGTCGAGCCGAGGGAGACGGGGTCTGAAGCCAGTCTTGTTGGAGTGCGTGCAGGAAGCGGGCCGCCGCCTCCCGCCGGTCCAGGGAGAAGTGATCGTGGTCAAAGAAGAAGACCCACGTCCACATCGCATGCCTCTCCGTCCTCGCCGCTCCCGAAGTTCGCTGTCAACTCCCAGCGTATCGTCGACCGCCGAAGCGGCAGGCAAGACGACACCCCCTCCACTAAGATACACGATCCGGCTGTAAGCTACAAGGCGACTTCCCACGACCGCCTGCTGGGCTCCCCTGGATGGGCCCTTTGGGGCGAGGGGCTTTCACTCGACCCCAAGACCCGGCGTCGGTCCGCCGAACCCCCGACGGGGCGAGGGGGTCTATAATTACAGACACGAAAGGACTTCGTCGATTGAAACCGGGGCAGGACACTACGGAGGGAGGCGTGAAAATCTACCATCCTGAGCAGGTCGGCCGATGAGCCGATAGGCATTTCCAGGAGGGTTCCCTCACCAGGGCCGTGTCTGTATAATCGACGGCAGGCAGGAGGGACGGCATGGACGACACGGCGTTGGTCGATCGGATCCGGGCGGGCGACCGCTACGCCTTCAACCTGTTGGTCTGGAAGTGGGAGAAACCGATTTACAACATGGCCCTGCGGATCCTGGGGTCGGAAGAGGACGCGGCCGAAATCTGCCAGGAGGTCTTCATCAAGGCGTACATGCACATTCATGAATTCCGGGGCGACGCCCGGTTTTCGACCTGGCTGTATCGGATCGCCATCAACTGTTGCCACAACCACCTGCGGCGGCGTCAGCGCCAGCGGAAGTTCCAGGCCCGGGTCCCCGACTTCGAGGGGGCCGGCCTCGACGAGGCCACGGCCCCGGATGCCGAGACGGTCGTCCACCAAGCTCAGCTGGCCGACCGTATCCATCGGGCCTTGCAAGGACTCCCGGAAGACCAGCGGCTGGTCGTGGAATTGCGGGTGATGCATGAATTAAGCGTGGAGGAGGTGGCTCACATCATGGGGATTCCGGAGGGCACGGTGAAGTCCCGCCTGTATTACGCCGTGAAGCGGCTCCGGGAACTTCTCCGGCCCCTCCTTCAGGAGGGTTGGAAAAACTCGACGGAGGACTCCGAATGGCTTGCTCATGGTTAGACGAACATCCGGCCGAGGTCGTCGATGCCCTCTGGGGTCAAGGGGGTGCTACGTCGCCCGTCTGGGACCACATGAGCCGGTGTCCCGAATGTGCGCGCCTGTTCGATGAGATGAATCAGTGCCTGGGCGTCTTGCAGAAGCTCCCGTGGACGAACCCGCCCCGCCTGGTGTACTTCCCGCCGTCCGGTCCGGACGGCCGTCGGTGGACGGCGTGGGCTCGGGTCGGCTTGGCCCTCGCCCTGGTCCTCCTGACCGGGGGCCTCGTCGGTCAGTGGGTCGAGCACCAGCAACACCAGCGGCAACTCCAGGCGGCCGTGCAGGCCGCCCTCCAGCAACACGCGCCCCGCTATCAGATGGCCTGCACGGCGGCCATTCAGGAGGCCGTGCAGGGTCTGGAGAGGCGTTTCAACCAGCAGTATCAGGCGCTCCTGAGCCGGATCGACGAGCGGTTCGATAGCTACGATACCGCCATCCTCCAGATCCAGGGGGACATCAACACGCTCCACCGCCGCCAACAGTACCTCTTTCAGGACGTCCAGAACAAGTTCCAGTCCATCCTCCCGGCCACGTATCGAAATCAATAAATGGCTTATCAGAGCCCTTCGGTCCGTGAAAAGCCTCATAAATTCAACTTTTCCGACCCTCCGGGAAAGACGATGTTTCAAGCATTCGGCCGATGGGCCGGTCGGCCGTCGGCCGATAGGGCCACGGGACGGGAAAAGCCGTCCCCGAGGCCCCAAGCCCCTCGGGATCCCGTATCTCGCATCTCGCATCCCGTATCCTTGAAACATCGTGCTTCCCGGGCGACGGGAAAAGTCGATCGGACACCATTCTCCCGAACCGAACAGCTCTGTTATCGGTCATAGCCCATGGCCCGCATTGGCTCATGGCTCATGGCTGATAGCTCATGGGACCATGAGCTATGAGCCAATATGAGCAAGCCATCTCATAAAAGGTGCCTGGCAAGCGCTCGCATCCATCCGACCATCGACCACAGACCATGGACCATAGACCCCGTGGGCCCAAGCCGGTCTATGGTCTGCGGTCTATGGTCGGATGGATGCGACTGGTTCTAAGATGGCTTGCAGTTACGAGTCCCTTTCGCCCCGTTATCCCGACGTCCCGCCATCACGGTTCTCCCCGATGTCCTCGTCGGTTTCTGCATGGAGCCGGCGGAGTCGGTCCAGACAGGACGTCAGGTCCTCTAAGCGGGCGGCCACGTCCCGGCTTTTGTTGAAGGCATCCCGGAGATGCCGGCTCAGGGTCGTATACTCTCGGGCGACCTCGCGAAGGCCCTGTTCCAGGGTCTCTAACAGCCCGATCATCTGGCGGGCCCGGCGCTCGAGGCTCAGGCCCCGGATGCCCTGGACTACGATGTGGATGTACCCCATCAGCGTGTTGGGACTCACCGGGAAGACCCGCTTTCGCTGAATCGCCTGGAGGAGCTCCCCGCCGTCCGAGCCGGCGATGATCTCGTAGTACAGAGACTCCGAAGGCACGAACATCAGGGCGAAGTCCAGGGTCCCCTCGTCGGGCAGGATGTACTTCTGCTGGATCGACTCGGCATGACGGAGGACGGCCTGGCGGAACTCCCGGGCATACCGCTGACGGTCGGCGTCGCTGGTGGCCTCCACAAGCCGCTGGAAGCTCTCCAGGGGGAACTTGGCGTCGACCGGGAGCAGTTTGTCGCCGATCCGGACGACGGCGTCCACGCGGGTCCCGTTGCGGAAGCTGTACTGGAGCTGAAAGTAGGGCTGGGGCAGGGCATCCCGTAAGATGGCCTCCAGGCTGACCTCCCCGACGAGGCGACCCCGCTGGGGATTCTGGAGGACCTGCTGGAGGGTCTGCATCTGGCGGTCCAGGTGGTCCAGACGCTGGAGCTGACCCGTGACCTGACCGATGTCCTGTTGCAGGCGGGTAACTAAATTCTCGTGGTGAGTCTGGTAATGGAGGAGGCTCTGGGCCAGGCTTTGATGGCCGTGGAGGATGTTCTGGAAGCCGTCGTGGAGGCGCTCGATCAGTTCGACCCCTTGCCGGCTGGCATCGTGGAGCCGTCGGACGTACCAGAAGAGGCTCCCGACGAGGACCAGGGCCAGACACCCGACCAGCAAGGCCACGCCGACGAGCATTCAAGCCTCGCTTGCCGGCAGGGGCGGGAAGTGCCGCTGGAACCAATCGTCCCGGTCGTACAGGACCCGCCCCTGCCGGACCAGACGGATGTAAGGCGTGTCCAGACCCTCTAACTCCGACGGTGTCTTCAAGACGGGCGACACGTAGAGATAAAAGCCGACCGTCTCGTATACGTCTTGGAGTGCCGGCTCCAGACGCTCCATCAGGTCCATGACGACGTCGTACCGGTCCCACGGCGAAGCCGGCAGGCCCTCGGCGACGACGAGCAGGTCCACGTCCCGCTGGGTGTGGACGAGGCGGTGCGCGTAGGGACCGTACAGGACGACGGCGACGAGGCGGTCTCGCCAGATCTGCTCACACTGGGCGATGAACGCCTGCAGGAGCCTCTGAAAGGCCTCATGAAAGCTCATACGCTCGTTCCAAGGCGGCCCGTCCCAGAAAGACCCCCCAGGGGCCCAAAGACTCCTCGATCCGTAAGAGTTGATTGTACTTGGCCGTGCGGTCCGTCCGACTGGGAGCCCCCGTCTTGATCTGACCGCTCCCCACCCCGACGGCCAGGTCGGCGATCCAGGTGTCTTCCGTCTCACCGGACCGATGGGACACGACCGTCCGGTAGCCGTGACGATGCGCCAGTTGAACCGTCTCGAGGGTCTCGGTGACCGTCCCGACCTGATTGAGCTTGATGAGGACGGCGTTGGCGACGCCCTGGCGGATGCCCGTGCGGAGCCGTCGGACGTTCGTCACGAAGAGGTCGTCTCCGACGAGCTGGATACGGTCGCCCAACCGCTCCGTCAGCCGCCGCCAGCCCGACCAGTCCTCCTCGGCGAGGCCGTCTTCGATGCTCACGATGGGATACCGCCGGACCAGCTTTTCGTAGTACTCGACCATCTCCTCGGCCGACCACCGCTGGCCCGACGACCGGCGGAGGACGTAGAACCCATCCTCAAAAAATTCGGAGGCCGCCGGGTCCAGGGCCAGGCCGACTTGCTCGCCGGGCCGATAGCCCGCCCGTTCGATGGCTTCGACCAGGAGGTCGAGGGCCGCCTCGTGGCTCCGCAGGTCCGGGGCAAACCCGCCCTCGTCGCCGACGTTCGTGCTCAGGCCCCGGTCGTGCAGGCAGGCCCGCAGGTGGTGGAAGACCTCGACGCCCATGCGGAGCGCCTCCGAGAAGGTCGGCGCCCCGTAAGGCACGATCATGAACTCCTGGAAGTCCAGGCCGTTGTCGGCGTGACGGCCCCCGTTCAGGACGTTCATCATCGGGACCGGCAGGACCCGGGCCTGCAAGCCCCCGATGTAGCGATACAGGGGAATCCCCAGGGACTCGGCCGCCGCCCGGGCGACGGCCAGCGACACGCCCAGGATGGCGTTCGCCCCCAGGCGGCCCTTGTTCTCCGTGCCGTCCAGCTCCAAGAGCTTTAAGTCGACGGCCCGCTGGTCGAAGACCGACATCCCGACGAGGGCCGGGGCGATGACGTCCCGGACATGGCCGACGGCTTGGAGGACCGACCGACCCAGGTAGTAGTCCTTTCGGCCGTCCCGAAGTTCGACGGCCTCCCATCGGCCCGTCGAGGCCCCCGACGGGACGGCCGCCCGGGCCGTGACGCCCCGGTCCGTCGTGACCTCGACCTCGACGGTCGGATTCCCCCGGGAATCCAGGACTTGGCGTGCATGGACCCGAACGATACGGCTCATCGACGTCCCCCAGGCGCCGCCTACGGCGGTTGACCCGCTGATTATATCAGAGCCGCTCGGCCCGTGAGAATCCTGATGGATTCGGCTTTTCCGACCGCCGAGAAACTGGCGTTGGGCGCTGGGTGTCAGGCCCTTTTCAAGAATCCGACACCGAACCTCGAGTACCTTGCATCCCGCATCCTGCATCTTGTATCTTGCATCTCACCGTAGAGCCGGAGGTTCGCCACCATGAAGCTGGACGTCCTGGCCTTTGCGGCTCACCCCGACGATATCGAGTTAGGAGCCGGTGGCACCCTGATCCTGCTGGTCCGCCAGGGCTACCGGGTCGGCGTCGTCGACATGGCCCGGGGCGAGTTTGGAAGCCGAGGCGACATGGAGACCCGTATGCGAGAGTGCGCCGAGGCGACCCGCATCATGGGTCTGGCCGTCCGGGAGAACCTGGCCCTCCCGGACGGTCACCTCCAGAACGACCGGGAGACCCAGCTCCGGGTCGTCGAGATGATCCGCAAGTACCAGCCGGACATCGTCCTGACCCACCACTGGGACGCGCCCCATCCGGACCACCAGGTGACCAGCCGGGCCGTCGCCGACGCCTGCTACCTCTCGGGCCTGGTGAAGATCCACGTCGACGGGCCCCGCTGGCGGCCCCGCTACGTCGTCTACCATCAGGTCCCGCCTTACGTCGTGCCGTCCTTCGTCGTCGACATCTCGGACGTATGGGACCTGAAACTGCAAGCCGTCTTGGCCTACCGGTCCCAATTTTTCGACGACCCCCAGAACCCCCAGCCGGAGACGGCCCTAAGCCGACCGGATTTTCTGGGGAGACTGGAGGCCCGCGCCCGATTTTATGGGTCCCTGATCGGGGCCAAATACGGCGAGGCCTTCGTCCTCAAGGAAGTCATCCCCGTTCGAGACCTCGTGGCTCTGCTACGGCCGCCGGAGCGGCGACCGCAATGACCGACAGGCCGAAGGGCCAACCCCGCCGGGCCGCCCGTCGCATCTCTCGGACAAACAGCCCCGTCAAGAGCCGATTCAACCATGCCGGTAGGGGGGCGACGTCCGAACGCGGGGGATCGTGCGTCCACCGTCGGACCAGCCGTCGGAGGGCCGCGACGGGGAACAGGAGGCTGTTGACGTAGTCGACCCGGTGGGGGACCCATCCCGTCGCCGTCAGCTTCCGTCGGACCTCGGCGGCCGTGTAGCGACGCTTGTGCCCGACGGCGACGTCGTGGCCCGTCCACAACCACCCGTAGGCAGGCAGTTGCAGGAACAGCCAGCCGCCGGGCCGAATGACCCGTCGAAATTCTCGGAGGGCCGCCTCGTCGTCCCACAGGTTACAGACCACGTCGAGGGAAAGGATGACGTCGAAGAAAGCGGCCGGAAAGGGAATCGCCTGAACGGAGGCGGCGACCAGGTGGACGTCGGTCCGGTCGCAGACCCGCTGGCGGGCCCATCGGAGGGCGGCCATCTCGATGTCGATGCCCACGACGGTCCCATAGCGGGCCAGGGTCGGCAGATGGCCTCCAGTCCCACAGCCGGCATCCAGGATTCGACTCCCGGGGGGCGCATGGCGTCGGAGCCAGTCCGCCAGCAGGGCCCGCACGCCCCGGTACCACCAGTAGTCGTCCTCGAGGGCGTACATGACGCCGTACTCGGCGTCATGCATCCGCATCGTTTCCAGGGTGTCCCGCCGCATCGGCTTTCATCCGTCGCCGGGCCGACCGACCCACCGGCCTGTCTTAGCTTGAAAATCCAAGCGGGAAGCGCCATAATAATACAATACATTCAACCCCTGTTCCCGGTCCCGTCCCCGCCGGGTCGAGAGGTCACCCGATGCGCCTGCGTGAGCGGAATCGACACAATGGCCCGTGTATCGTCTTCTACGAGCTGATCCCGCCGCCCCGGGACGCCACGCCGCAGGAAATCGAGGCCGTCGTCGAGTGCGTCGCCGAGTTCATCGCCAGCCTGCCGGTCTCTATCGACGCCCTCAACATCCCGGAAGTCCGGCCTGAGAGCGCTCGGGAGACCCAACGGCCCCAGGCCTTCGTACCCAAGATGGAGCCTCGCGAATTCGTCCGCTGGGTCCGAAAAGCGCTTCCGCCCCATGTGGACGTCGTCGTCAACCGATGTGTCGTGTACGCCCCCCGGGAGGCTCAGCTCCGGTGGCTCCTTCGGACTTACCATGAATTTCAAATCGAGAACCTCGTCTTGGTCGGTGGGGAGTCCAGTCAGATCCGCTATCCGGGTCCCTCGGTCTTAGAGACGGCCGAATGGATCACCGGATATCTGAATCAGGGCCGGTGGCCCTACGATGCGTCGAGGCCCTCGGTCCGACCGACGGACTTCTTCCTCGGGGGCATCACGATCCCGACCCGCCGGAAGCCGGACCCTGAGCGAGACGAGCCGGCCCGGCTGATTCAGAAGGCCCGGCGGGGGCTTCAATTCTTCACGAGCCAGGTCCTGTATGAGCCGGTCAGCATGCAGAGGCTCCTGCGGGACTATGCGGCCCGATGTCAGGCCGAGGGCGTTCCGCCCCGTCGGATCTTCTTGAGCTTTGCGCCGGTCTCGTCCCCCAGCGACGTGCAGTTCCTGAAGTGGCTGGGCGTCGAGATCCCCCCGGACGTGGAGCGGGAGCTTCTCCAGGGCTGGCTCGGCGTGGCCTGGCGTTCGATCCGGGTCGCCGAGCGAGTCTTGCAGGAAATCCTCGATTTCGTCACGGCCGAAAATATCGCCGTCCCCCTGGGCCTGAACGTCGAGCACATCACGAGCCGCAACTTCGAGATCTCGGCCGAGATGATCGCTCGCCTGGTCGCTGTATTTCAGCGTCACCTCCGACGGGAGTCCCTGCCGGATACGGCGGCCGAGTGGGCCCTCCAGCTGGCCGGCCTATCCATGCCCGACGGATGAACGTAGGGGGTCACCCCGACGCCCCCGAGGCCTGCAAGGCCTGCCGAACCCGACGGGTCGCCTCGACGATGACCCGAAGCTTCCCGATGGCCTCGTCGACCTGCCGGGTCTTCAGGCCGCAGTCGGGGTCGACCCAGACCTGCTCGGGCCGGAGGACCTCCAGGGCGGCCCGGATGCGCTGTTCGACCGTATCGACGTCCTCGACGACGTGGCTGTGGACGTCGACGACGCCGACGCTGATATCCTTCGTGTAGGGATGCCGCCGGAATTGCTCCAGCATGTCCAAGCCGCTATTGCTCATCTCCAGGTCAAAGTTGTCGACGGGACTCTTCAGCATGTCGGGATAGACGGCCTCGAAGTTCCCGTAGCACATGTGGGTGATGAAGTAAGCCCGGTCCCGCAGGCCGTCCAGGACGACCTCCATCGCCTCGACCATGATGGGGAGCTCGTCGGGCCGGACCGAGGTGGCCGGCTCGTCGATCTGGATGATCCGGGCCCCCGCCTCGATGAGGGCCTCGACCTCCCGACGGATGGCTCGGGCTAAGGCAAGGGCCGCGCTCTTTCGGTCGGGATAGTATTCGTTGAACGACCAGTCCATCATCGTGTACGGCCCGGTCAGCATCCCCTTGACGGGCCGGTCCGTCAGGGACTGGGCGAACCGCCACCACCGGACCGTCATCGGGCCCGGCCACTCGACGGTGCCCACGATGATGGGCTTATGGTAGTACCGATTCCCGTAAGACCGCACGAGGCCGCCGATCTCGAAGCCCGGCATCTGCTCGGCAAAGTAGGCGACCATGTCGCCCCGGTACATCTCGCCATCGACGAGGACATCGACGCCGAGTTCCTCCTGAGTGCGAATCCAAAACTCGGTCGCCCGACGTTCTAAGTCTTCCAGACGTTCCCGAGAGATGGCGCCCCGCTGGAACTGGATCCGGGCTTCCATCAACTCGGGCGGCTTCGGATAGCTCCCGACGGCCGTCGTCGGAAGCAGGGGCAGGTCCAAACCCAGGGCCTTCAGCTTGGCTCGACTCATCGGCGACCTCCGGTAAAAGACTCGGCGATGCGGGCGACCCGCTCGATTTTCGCCCGGGCTCGGTCCCGGGGAAGGAGCTCCAGGCCGCAGGACGTCGTCAGGTGGTGCGTGCCCTGGAGACGGGGCGCCAGGCGGTCGAGTTGCCGCAGGACGTCGGCCGGGTCCTCGAGCTTGGTGTTCCGACCGTCCAGGAGACCCAAGCCAAGGGGTCGGGCCGACCCCTCGGCGGCAATGACGTCCAGCAAGCGGGGACTATACACGAAGTCCAGGACCAGCATGTCGACGGGCCAGTGTTGGATTTGGGGCCACAGGGGCTCGACGTCTCCCCAGTACAGGGCCAGGGCGAGCTTCGCCGGACC
>BEHN01000035.1 GCA_002898535.1 bacterium HR11 | reverse complement strand
TATCAACATAAAGGTCTGGCCGAAGGGGTCCGACCCCGGAATGTATACGGACAAGCCGAAGAAGGGCCTCTAAAACCGGAAGACGACGACGGGGTCGACCCGGAGGGCCTTCCGGATGGCGACCAGGGCAGATAGCGTGCACATCGTCATCGTGAGGCCCATCACGATGACGTACAGCTCGGAGGGAATCAACAGCCAGAGCTGGAGGCGTTCGTAGAGTGGAACGGTCAGGAGCGTGATCAGGAGACCCGCCAGGTAGCCCAGGAGGCCGCTGGCCCAGCCCTGGAGTAGGATGACCTGGGCGAGCTCCCGGTTGGTCGTGCCCATCGCCTTCAGGGTCCCGTACTCCCGCAAGTGTTCCATCGTCGACGCGTAGATCGTCTGGCCCACGATGGCCGTCCCGACCAGAAATCCCAGGAGGACGGTCACCCCGATACCGAGGCCCAGGCCCGTCTGGATGCTCCAGTACCGGCGCGTCTTCCAGGACCACTCGGCCTTCGTATAGACGTCGACGCCCCGGAGCTCGGGCCACGCCCGCAGGCGCCGGACGAAAGACCTCGGGTCCTGGCCGGGTTTCAACTTCACGACGATGAAGGTCGTCGTGTCGGGCGTGACGATCCGGGAGTAATGCCGGGCCATCCGCAGGGACGTGAAGGCGATGGGGTAGGTCGTGAAGGACTTGACGCCCCGGGAGAAGCCCACGATGCGGGTCTTCTGCCAGAAGACCTCGACCTCGTCACCGACCCGAAGCGGCCCGAGCCGGCGGAGGGACGAAATGTCCAAGATGATCCCTGCCTGACCCCGCAGGTCTTGGGTCGAGCCCTGAGCCATCTCCCAGGGCCCGCCGACGCCCGTGTCCAGGTCGAAGCCGATGACCTGGACAGACTCGGTCGCCCCCGACGGGAGCTTCATCAGGCCCCAGCTCATGACGATCTCCTCGGCCCACTCGACTTCCGGGAGGGACCGGACCTTGTAGAGCTTGCGGAGCGGGAACGGCCGGGCCGAGTCGAAGTTGACGGCGTGCTCGCTCGTGATCCATACGTCGCCTGGCGTATGGTCGATGAGGATGGACGCACTGCTGACGAAGCCCAGGTAGGCCCCCAACTGGGCAAACATCAGGACGACGGCGAACGTCACGCCGATGAGGGTGATGAGCGTACGGACCTTATCGTACCAAAGGTTCTTCCAAGCCAACCGGTACATCGGATAAACTCCGGAATGGCATGATGCGTGGTTCATAGGTCCTGAGGGGGAGCCGACGCCCCATCAGCCATGACCCACGAGCCGTCTCAGCCCGCCGTCCCGGTGGAGCCCGTGACCTCGGGGAAGGTCGCCGGGCCGATGACCCAGAGAGGGCCGGGGGGCGTCAGGAATCGGCCCTCGATCTCCAGCATCGGCGGCCAGGCGGACCATCCGACGATACGACCCATCCCGGAGGCATACCCGTCGGGCCGGACGTCGCCGACCAGCCGGTGACGCCATTGGGGGATCGGGTGGACCTGGACCTGATACTGGGGGAAGACTTCTCGGAGCCGATGATAGACGACCGGCGAGAGGGCCTCTCGGGTGAGGACCCAGACCTTCCGGCGTGCCCGCTCGGCGTATACGAGCCAATCGCCCAGGGCGTTCAGCATCTGGTCCCACTCGGGGGGTGTCGCCAGGGCCCCTAAGCCCGTGCAGTCGCTGATGAGGTACGGGTCGATGGGGACGTGGATCCGCTGGACGTCGCTGAACCATCGTTGGAACATCTGATGCCGACGTTGGGCCCGCTCGGAGGGCGGCTTCGGTCGGACCCGCCCGTGGGGTTCCACGACAAACAGCTCGACGTCCGGCCAGGGGGCCAGCCAAGAGGCCCACGGATGTTCGCCCCCGGGCCACGTCAGGAGGACGGCCGTGCAGGGCCGGAGGCCCATCAGCAGGGTCCACTTGTATTCCCGTCCGACGGCGTCGTCGATCAGGCCGTCCGTGTCGACCAGGACCGTCGCATGACGCTGACGGGCATACTGAACGACCCGCCGGATGGCGTCGGCCGTCTGCAGGAGCCGGCCCGTCGGGTGCGTCGCCCCGACGAAAACGCAGGCCGCCGGGAGATACGCCTCGACGTCCGGCCGTCGGGGGTCCCACGGGGCATAACTGATCAGGCCGGGGGCCCCAAAGAGACATTGACCCAAGTCGGCGCTGACCAGGCCGATGTCGGCGTCCGAGTACAGGCTACAGTATTGCCGGACCCAGGTCGACTTGCCGCTGTCGATGGGTCCCATCAAGACGACGACGCCCCGGGGTGGCTTAAGGGTTTGCAGACTGGCGTCCCAAGTCAGCATTCTTTCGTGCTTCATGGAACCGCACCCACATCGGCGTCCCCAGCTTCCGCGCCGAGATGATCAGGGCGTAACCCCGGAGGGGAAATGCCAGGTAGTCTAACCGGGTCAAGGCCCACAGGAGTGGGTACACCCGCCGGTACCACCGGAACGCCCCTTCGAGGGTCTGGAAGTCCGCCTCCGAGGTCGGGGCGATGACACCGTCCCGAGGAGTCCCACGGATGGGCGACGCACGCCGCCGTTGCTTCCGGACATAATACCAGTTCATCAGCATTTCGATGCCCTCGGTCAGGAACCGGGCATAGGTCACGACCCGCTCGACCTCGAAGCCCCGGTACAGGAGGGCCTGGTACAAGTCTTCCGGGCGGTAGCCCTCCCGGACGTGGCCGTAGTGTTCCAGCCGGAGGCCCAGCCGAGGCTTGATTCGATTCAGGAGATACAGACGGCCCGTGCAGGGCGTGCCGATGATCAGACGACCGCCGGGTTTCACCAGGCTACAGAGCTCGTCCAGACACGCCCGGTCGTCTTCGATATGCTCCATGTAATCCAGCGAGACCACGACGTCGAAGCTCTCGGGCCGGAAGGGTAGACCCCGGGTATCGACCTGGACGACGTCGGTCCCGACGACCCGGCGGGTCTCTTGGACGTGGACGGTATCCAGATCGGCCGAGACCCACCAGCCGCCCATCTGCCGCAAGAAGTAACTGAGGGCCCCCTTCGCACAGCCGAGTTCCAGGCATCGGGCCGTCGGCGGCAGGTCCCGCAGGAGATACCGCAGGATGGCCAGCTTCTCCCGCTTCTTAAAGGAATACCGCGCCAGGCGGACCTGCCAGGGTTCGGACGTCGGAGCCACCTTCGAGTTCATCGGTTCACCCGAGTCGGCGCATGGGTCATAGCCCTGATTGGCTCATGGCCCATGGGTGTTAGCTCATGGGCTATGAGCCCTCAGCTATGAACCATGGGCCGATGTGAGTCATCCGCCATGAGTCCATCGGCGAGATGGTCCGGCCGTCATTCTTACGAGCTCAACGGCTCTGATAAGGTCCCGGGTTTCCCCTCCTGGGACCCGGGCCCCCGAGACCTACCGACCTACTCGTCGGTCTCGATGAGGACGACGAGGCTCCGGTCGCCCAGGACAAAGGCCTGGTTCACGACGCCCGTCACGCGGACCCGCTCGCCTACCCGGGGGACCGCTCCCTGGGTGACGACCGGGATCTCACCGGTGGCGTCCCGCACGATGAAGTACCGGACGACCCACAGGTTCACGCCCTGGGTGACCTCACCGGCGATGGTGACCTTCCTCCCATGGTAGGTCCGCGGGTGGTCCAGGATGTCCCGGATCGGCGTACGTCCGACGGGACAAGCCGCACCGACCAGGAGCCCAAGTCCCACGAGGACCCCATACCGACATAGGGGCACCCCCATCCGTGTCCTCCAAAGTCAACCCTAAGCCGCTCCAATCATATCCAGGCCCCCGGCGGGTTCCAAGGGTCGCGAACGGACCCCAGACCCGGCGGCTTCGGGACCTTATCCTGCATAGATCAGCGTAATCCCTTGGACTTGCACGCCGGGCGTGAGCCGATGGGCCTGACGGCGGGTCGGCGTCAGGATGTGCTCGACCCGCAGGCCCCGGACGGTCAGGGCGTCCGACAGAAGCCACCGATGGCATCGCCAAGGCAGAGCCTCGGCGCACATGTAAGCCAGCCGGTAACGCTCGGCCAGCTCGATGATCACCCGGACGGCCCGGTCGAACTCGGGGGTCTCCATGTAGTCGGCGTAGCCCCGAAAGCCGGGGCTCGTCAGGCCCCGATGGGGCGAGTCGGGCCGGGGCGTCCGCCACCCGCCGAGTTCGGGAAAGTGTCGATACGTGATGCCGCACGGCGCCAGGGCGTCCGGCAAGGTATCCTTGTTGAACTGAGGATTCCGTCGGGACCGGGGGGCCGTCCGGACGTCCGCCAGGAATTCGACACCGTGAGCCGTCAGGAGCTGGATGAAATCCTCCAACGACCGGTTCGAATGACCGACGGTAAAGACCGTCTGCACGGGTGATTCTACGACAGAGGGTTTCGGATGCAGGATGCGGGATGGGCTCGGGAATTGCGGATTGCGAACCCAGAATCGGTGTATCGGGTCTTTAGAGTCGGATATCGGAAGATACAGGATGAGCGCTCCGGGTGCCCTGGAATCGTAACGTCCAATTCGCATTTCGCAATCCGCAATTCGCAATCTGCAATCCTGTCCCCCTTACCCCGCCGACCCCACTCTGGCGAGCGGGGCCTGGAGCCCGCATCCCATACCCCTTGCCCATTCGCCATTCCCCATTCGTGGTCCTTCAGGGTTCGCCGAAGACCTTGCCGATGACGACCCGCTCCCGGGGATGGATATCAAAATTGAAGAGGACGATCTGTTGCCATGTCCCCAGGTCCAGCCGGCCTTTCGTGATGGGGACGGTCAGGGAAGGACCCACGACGGTCGCCCGGACGTGGCTCCGGCCGTTGCCGTCGTTCCAGGTCCGGTGATGGGCGTAGTCGATATCGGAGGGGGCGATCCGCTCCATCGCGTCGAAGATGTCCTTCCGAAGGCCGGGCTCGAATTCCATCGTGCTCAGGGCGCAGGTCGAGCCTTGCGCGAACAGGACGACGAAGCCCTCGCGGATGCCCGAGGCCCGGACCTGGTCCTGGACCTGGGTCGTGATGTCCGCCGACGCTTCGGCGTCCATCCGGAAGGAGAGCTGGAAGCTATAGAGCTTCATCGGCCGCCTCCTATGATCCCCGGTGGCCGAAGTACTTTCCGACGATGGGCCAGAGTTTCTCGAGGGTCGCCCGGGGGACGCACTGGGGGTCCGTGATAAAGGCATCCTTCAGGGCCGAGGGACACGGACACTGGCGTTGGAGGGGTAGGAAGTCCATGACCTTTCGGATGATGCGCTGGGCCTTTTCCAGGTTTTCCTGGAGGACCCGGATGACCATCTCGGCCGTCACGGGCTCGGCGTGCTCGTACCAGCAGTCGTAGTCGGTCGCCATGGCGATGGTGGCGTAACAGATCTCGGCCTCCCGGGCAAGCCAAGCCTCCGGCAGGTTCGTCATCCCGATGACGTCCACGTTCCACGCCCGGTAGGTCTCGGATTCAGCTTTCGTACTGAACTGGGGGCCCTCGATGCACAGGTAGGTCCCCCCGAACTGGGTCTCGACGCCGACCTGCTGGGCCGCCGTGTAGAGGGCCAGGCTCAGCTCGGGACAGACGGGATGGGCGAAGCTGACGTGGGCGACGAGGCCCTCGCCGAAGAACGTCCGTTCCCGCAGACGCGTCCGGTCGAAGAACTGGTCGGGGATGACCATCATGCCCGGCCGGATGGCCTCCTTCATGCTCCCGACGGCGCTGACCGAGATGAGCCATTCGACGCCAAGGACCTTAAACCCGTAGATGTTGGCCCGGAAGTTGATCTCGGTCGGGAGCTTGACGTGGCCGACGCCGTGGCGGGGCAAGAAGGCCACGGCATGCGGCCCCAGGCGCCCGATGACGTAGGGGCCCGAGGGCTCGCCGAAGGGCGTCGAGACCGTGTACTCGCCCTGGACCTCCAGGTCCTTCATCCGGTAGAGGCCGCTTCCGCCGATGATGCCGATCCGGATGGGTTCCGTCATGACCCGCCTCCGTGGGGTTCTCGAAAGAGGATGTGCTCGACCGCCAGGGCCCGGCCC
Organism: bacterium HR11; assembly: GCA_002898535.1. Lineage (NCBI taxonomy): Bacteria > bacterium HR11. Next base: position 8,688 of record BEHN01000035.1, on the reverse strand, counting down.
GTGTCGGCGTCGGCCACGACGTAGAGGGCGGCGAACTGGCAGGGCCCGCCGGCGACCTCTAAGTGCTTGGGAAACGTCGTGCGGAGCTTCTGGATGGCCATCTGGACGTCCATCCCGATGACCGAATCGTAGGGCCCGTTCATCCCCACGTCGGTCACGTAAGCCGTGTGCCCCCCTGTCAGGATGCGGGCGTCGGCCGTCGGGATGTGCGTATGGGTCCCGAATACGACAGTGACCTTCCCGTTGAGGTACCAGCCCATGGCGTTCTTTTCAGAGGTCGCCTCGGCGTGCATGTCGACGACGATAAGAGGGGTCTCCCGTCGGATGGCCGCCAGGTGCTGGTCGACCCAGTCAAAGGGACAGGGGACCCAGGGCATCAGGACCCGGCCCTGGAGGTTGACGACGGCGACCCGGACGCCGCCGGTCGTCTCGTACAGGCCCCAGCCCCGGCCCGGCGTCCCCGCCGGATAGTTCGCCGGCCGCAGGAGGTCCGCCATGTCGTCCAGGACCGGGATGATCTCCTTTTTATCATAGATGTGATTGCCCGAAGTCATCACGTGGATACCGTAACCCCGGAGCTCCTGGGCGATCTCCGGCGTGATGCCAAACCCGTGGGCCGCATTCTCTACGTTGGCGACGACCAGGTCCACGGGCCGCTCCCGCCGGATACGCTCCAACTGGGAGCGTACGATGCGCCGGCCGGGCCGTCCGATGATGTCACCTAACAGCAAGAAGTGAACGTTCATCCGTGTCCACGACGCGGAAAGTCAGATAACAGAGCCGTTCGGTTGGTAGGAAGTGCGATGGGAAGCGGAAAGGGCACCTCCACGAAAGCACGATGTTTCAAGCATTTGGCAGATGGACAGTCGGCAGGTCGGCCGATGGGCATTTGGCAGATGGGCAGATAGGCAGGTGGGCAGGTCGGCAGGTCGAGAGACGGGCGTCTATCCTCGGAACACCGGCCGTCATGCCGGTGCCTTCCATAGAAAGCCCGCCGTCCTACGGGCGTCCTCCGCATGCACCGCCCGTCCTGGCCGGGTCGATCCCCTCTGAACACCGCCCGTCATGGCGGTGTCATCCTTCACAAGCTTGAAACATCGAGATCGCCGGGCCATCGTTTTCCCGGCTGGGAACCGCATTTCTCCCAACCGAACGGCTCTGATAAGGATGCAAGATGCGGGATGCAGGATGCAAGATACGGGTCTCAGGTCCCGGATGTCGGGTCTTAGGGAAAGGGACCGCAGACTCGAACCCGTCTCATCAATCCGACCATCGACCATAGACCACAGACCATAGACCGGCTTGGGCCCAGGGGGTCTATGGTCCATGGTCTGTGGTCTACGGTCGATGGTCGATGGTCGGATTGATGAGATCGCTTGTCCAAACCCCCAGGGATACAAGACCCGTGTCCCGCATCCCGGACGGTCGACATCGGAGGGGGCGGATACCAAAATATAGGCGGAATCCGGCGCGCGAGCCTCGGTCATGTTCGGGAACCTGGGATTCGGCGAGATGGTCCTGATCGCCCTCGTCATCCTGCTCTTATTTGGGCCGGATAAGCTCCCGGAGCTCCTCCGGCAGGTCGGTCGGACCATGGCCGAAATCCGGCAAGCGGCTGAGCGGGCCCAGGCCGTCGTCCGGGAGGAGTTGGCCCGGACGGGTCTTGAAGAAGATCTGGGCTTGACCGACACGGCGTCCGAGACGCCGGAGGCGACCGAAGTGGCCCGACCCGACCCGGCCGAGATGTCGCCCACGCCTCCCGGGGAAGGGGCTGGCCTCGAGACGACGCACGAGTCCGGACCCGAAGGGACGGAAGATGACCCCCAAGGACGTCGATAAGCCACTCCCCCTCTTGCAACATTTAGCCGACTTGCGGCGGTGTTTTCTGAACAGTCTGGCGGGGATCTTCGTCGGGATGGTCGTCGCCTGGTTCCTCCGCCGGTGGCTCCTGGTCGAGCTCCTCCGGCCCCTCCGGCCCTACCTGCCGCCAGGCGAGGGCCTGACCGTCTTGAGCTTGACGGAGGCCTTCATCTTTTACGTAAAACTTTCCTTCTTTGGGGGCATCTTCCTGGCGTCTCCCTGGGTCCTCTGGCAGGTGTGGCGCTTCGTGGCCCCGGGGCTGTATGCCCACGAGAAGCGGGCCCTCCTGGGCCTGATCGCCTTCAGTACGGTCTGCTTCTTGGCCGGCGGCTACTTTGGGTATCGGGTCCTCATGCCCCTGACGTGTCGGTTCCTGATCGACGTCAGCCAGGACTTTCACCTCCTGATCACGACGACCAGCTATCTATCGTTCTTCTTACACCTCATCCTGGGCGTCGCCCTGACCTTTGAAATGCCCGTCTTCACGCTTTTACTGGCACGGCTGGGGATCGTCTCGGCTCGGTCGCTGTGGAAGTTCTGGCGGGTCGCCGTCGTGGCCAGCTTCGTGGTCGCCGCCGTGGTCACGCCCAGCGGAGATATGATCACCCAGACCGTTCTGGCCGTTCCCCTGGTGGGCCTCTACTTCGTGAGCGTCCTGGTCGCCTGGCTGTTCGGCAAGCGGCCCCAGGCGAAGGTGGCGGCCCGGGAACGGGAAATCGAGAGCGCCCCGTGACTGCGGTCCGTGGTCCTCTCGCCGGGGACTGCCTTGTATCTCCCCACCCGCCGGTTTATGATGGTCTCGAGGGGGATCAGGAATGAAAGCCTTTCATCGAGTTCGAAAAGCCATCTTTCCGGTCGCAGGGCTCGGTACCCGCTTTTTACCGGCGACGAAGGCGCTTCCTAAGGAGATGCTTCCGGTCGTCGATAAGCCCGTGATCCAGTATATCGTCGAGGAAGCCCTGGCGGCGGGTTTGACGGACATCGTGTTCATCACGGGACGGGGTAAGGAGGCCATCGAGAATCACTTTGACGTGAGTCTCGAGCTCGAGCGCATCCTGGAGGAACGGCAGGAGCTGGAAAAGCTCCAGGTCGTGCGGGATACCTCGAATATGGTCCACGTCGCCTACGTGCGGCAAAAAGTTCCCCAGGGCCTTGGGCATGCCGTCCTCTGTGCGGCGCCCTTCGTAGACGACGACGAACCCTTTGCCGTCTTGTTAGGCGACGACCTGATCGTGGCGGACGTACCAGCCATTCAACCCCTGATCGCCTGGAGTCAGGAGGCCCAGGCGCCTGTCATCGGCGTCCAGCCGGTCCCCGAGTCCGAAGTCTCGGCCTATGGAGTGATCGACGGCGTGCCGGTTCATGGGGGCATCTATCGGGTCCGGGGCCTGGTGGAAAAGCCCTCGCCCGAGGCGGCCCCCTCTCGACTGGCCATCATCGGTCGGTACGTCTTACACCACGACATCTTCCGTTATATCGAGGCGACACCCCCGGACACCCGAGGCGAGATTCAGCTTACGGATGCCCTCCAGGCGTGGGTCCAGGATGGCCGCCCCCTGTATGCCGTCGAGATCCGGGGCCGCCGCTACGACACGGGGAGCAAGCTGGGATTCCTCCAAGCGAACATCGAGCTGGGCCTCCAGCACCCGGACGTGGGGCCCGCCTTGCAGGTATACCTGCGGGCCCTGCTCCGACGGATTGCGCCTGAATAGTTCATAGCAGGGCCGTTCGGCCCGTGAAAACCCCTATGGATTCAGCCTTTCCGACCCTTCGGGGCGGACGATTTTCTGAAGGGACGGAGGGACGAGCCGGGGTGATGGATGGTTCATAGCCCCTATCGGCTCATGGCTCATAGGTGATGGCTCATGGGACTATGAGCCATGAGCTATGAGCCGATAAGGCTGAATCCATGCGGGTTTTCACGAACCGAACGACTCTGCTAAACGTGTAAGGGACCGATGACGACCCGACCGGCGCCGACCCAAATTCGAAACGACGGCCCCACGTGGTGGAATCCGACATGGCGGTGGTGGTGGGGACGGGGCCTGATCGGTCAGCAGACCGCCCTTCGACCGTGGCTTCCCGAAGCCGTCCATCAAGAGGCCAGTCTCTGGACGCCGCCGGAGGCCGACGAACCCCTCCCCCTGGATGTGTTTGTCCTGACGGCCCATGAGGTCCACGGCATCCCCGCCGAGGCCACCCGACAGTTTCTGACGGCCTGCCTGGTCCTTTTCGACCCGACGGAGGGTCCCGTCTACGTCCGATGGCCCAACGCCTGGTTCATCCCCTGGCGTCCGGAGCAGGGGATCCAGCACCCCCGGGTCATCCGGTGGATCCAGGAGATCCAGCAGGGGATCGCCGTCCTCCCCGAGCGGTCGGCCGACCCGGTCGGGAACCGCCTGACCGATGCCTCGTCATCCTTTGCGACCTGGCTGGCGACGCTCCACAGCCGTATCCTTTCTCACGCCGGTACGGTCGTCCTGGCCGAGGTCGGTTCCCTCCCCTTCCTGGCCCGGACCGTCGTGTCCCTCCTGACGTCTCATCCCCAGTGGAATCCCGCCGAATGGCACGTCGCCGAACCCCTGGAAGTCACCGAACCCCAACGGGAGCGTATCTCCGAGTGGCTGAAGCCCGCCCGGGGCGAGCGCGTCCCTCGAAGCTTACTGACCCTCTACGGGCGGGAGGACCGTCTCTATGCGATGTCCCAGGCCTTCCGGAAGACATCGGACGTCCTCTGGGTGTGGCTCCCGAAACCGACCCAGATGGCCCACGCCTGGCCCGATGTCGTCCGCTTGCTCCGCCGTCCCCCGAAGCCCATCGTATGGACCCAGTGGGCCTGGCAACGCTTTAGTTCCTACCCCTGGCCCGACGATATGGGCTCCGTCGTCCAGTTCTGGGAACGCCTGGTCCGCCTCACGGAAGGGGGACCGGTCCTCCTAACGACGGCCCGCCTGCAAGTCCTCCTATCCGGTCGTCTCCCGATGGAGGCACCGGAACCCCTGGCCAATCTCATCATCAGCCTGATCCACGAATACCTCCAGTCGGGCCGGACGGACGGCCTGATGGCCGAGATCGAGAGTGTCTTCGAGCGAGCGATGCTTCAGTTCGCCACCCGGATGTTCGCCACCCTTCCGGAGGCCACTCGGCTCTTGGGCATCAGCCGGGCGACCCTCCTGCGGAAGCTCGAGCGGCACGGGATCCCCAACCCCTGGACGGCCAAGTAGACCCTGAGGCTACACGGCTTCCTTCAGGGCATACCGGGCCTGGGACTCGAGGACCATCTCCCGGGTGACGATGACCCGCTGGGGCTCCCCCCGGGACGGCAGGTAGTACATCAGGTCCAGCATGACCTCTTCCATGATGTTGCGGAGGGCCCGGGCGCCCGTCTTGCGCTGAATGGCCAGGTCGGCGATGGTTTCCAGGGCCTCGGGGGTAAAGTCCAGCTGGATGCCGTCGTACTCGAAAAGCATCTTGTACTGCTTGACGAGGGCGTTCTTGGGTTCCGTCAGGATGCGAATGAGGTCCTGCCGGGAAAGCTCGTGGAAGACGGCGACGACCGGGAGGCGGCCGACGAACTCGGGGATCATCCCGAACTTGATGAGGTCCTCCGGGAGGACGTACCGCAGGATTTCATGCCGGGGCACGGTCCCGCCCTCCATCGAGGCCTGATAGCCGATGGTCCGGCGGCCCAGGCGCCGCTCGATGATCTTCTCCAGACCGATAAAGGCCCCGCCGCAGATGAACAGGATGTGGGTCGTGTCGATCTGGATGAACTCCTGATGGGGATGTTTGCGGCCGCCCTGGGGCGGGACGTTGGCGATCGTCCCTTCGAGGATCTTCAGGAGGGCCTGCTGGACGCCCTCGCCGGAGACGTCCCGGGTGATGGAGGGGTTCTCGTCTTTCTTGGCGATCTTGTCGATCTCGTCGATGTAGACGACGCCCCGCTGGGCTTTTTCCTTGTCCCAACCGGCATTCTGCAGGAGCCGCAGGAGGATGTTTTCGACGTCCTCACCGACGTAGCCGGCCTCCGTCAGGGTCGTGGCGTCGGCGATGGCGAAGGGGACGTTCAAAAGCTTGGCCAGCGTCTCGGCCATCAGCGTCTTGCCGCTCCCCGTCGGGCCGATGAGCAGGATGTTGCTCTTGCCGAACTCGACGTCCGTCCGCTTGCGGGTCAACTCGATGCGCTTGTAGTGATTGTAGACGGCGACGGCGATCTTTTTCTTCGCCTCCTCCTGCCCGATGATGTACTGGTCCAGGAACTCCTTGATGGCCTGGGGCTTGTAGAAGGTCGGCGTGGCCGACGACTGGACGAAGAGGTGTTCTTCCTCGGCCAAGAGGGCCCGGCAGGCCTCGACGCATTCGTCACAGATGCATACAGAAGAAGGGCCGGCGATGAGCCTCCGTACCTCGTCCTGTCGTTTGTGGCAGAAGGAGCATCGAAGCATGTAGTCGTTCTCAAACTGACGGGGCATCATTCCACCTCATGGGACATAAATGTAGCACGGGCCCTTCCCCCTTGCAACGCCCGACTTGCCCAAGCGGGGCTCAGGCCGGGCTCTGCGCCGTTTCACGCCGACACGGGACAAACCCCGACCCCATCGTACGACGACCTGACCCGCAGCGGAGGGCGACTCGGCGATTCGTCCCTGCCCCAGTCGGCCCCCCGTCCCCTTTGGGAGAGAGGGACAGGGGCCGATCCAACGCCAGGCGCCGCAAATTGACACCTCCCGACCGGCGACGTATCATAATATGCATAGGAGACCCGCTCAGGGGGATAGAGACGAAACTATTTCGAATGCTCAGGAGTAGCTCAACCGGCAGAGCATCGGGCTGTTAACCCGAGGGTTGTGGGTTCGAGTCCCACCTCCTGAGCCATTTTCTGCTTGTCTTCACACCCCCAGGAACTTCCGCAGACGGAGGCCCCAGTAAAGCGGCCGCAGGCGGAGAGGCCACCGGGGGAGGGGCACGGCCTCGACCGAACAGCGCTGAATGAATTCCCGCATGACGGCCGGATGGGCCCCCCAGAAGGGCGTACACAGCCGGAAGTCCCACTCCATCTGAAAGTCCTGAAGCTGAGCCTCCGACCGAAAGAGGCGCTCCAGGTTCCGTTGCTTGACCTTGACGAGGTCCGGCCGGGGTCGGACGTACCCGTAGTGGTAGATGAAGCATCCCGTCCGGACCAGGACCCACCGCTTCCAGGGCCGGAGCTTCCCCCACCGGGGATGGTAGAACGTGCCGGCGTCCCCGACCGAACGGATGCCGACCCCGTTTCGGACGATGCGGACCTGCGCCCGATAGCCCCGATGGTGGACGACCCACGGGCTGTAGTAGAAGTGAAGGTACTCAAAGGAAAAGCCCAGGACCCGCCGGCGTCGTAAGTACCGGGCCATCAGACGGCGCAGACGGTCGTAATCCCGCTCATGCAGGACCTCATCGGCCTGAAGGTAGACGACCCAGTCGCCGGTACACTCGGCCAGGGCCCGGTTCGTCTGGCGGGAAAGCTCCGTCCAGGGCTCGGGTCCCCTGAAGTCCCAGATCGTGTCAAGGATCCGAATCCGGGGGTCCCCCAGGGACTCGACCATCGAGCGAGTCTCATCCTCTGAGGCCCCCACGTTGACGATGAGCTCGTCGACCAGGGGCAGGAGGGACCGCAGGGACTCCAGGAAGGGGTAGCCCAGGCGTTGCGCATTGCGTAAGATCGTACAGCCGCTGACCCGCATGGCGATTTGAGATCCCAAGGAGAGTCGATGGGCGGATGGGCAGGTCGGCAGTCGGCAGGTCGGTAGATGGCTAAGGATCTCGCATCCCGCATCCCGTATCTTTTATCAGAACCGTTCGGTTCGTGGGAATGGCGTCGGAACATCCTTTTCCACCGCCCGGGAAGTCGGGATACGAGATGCGAGATACGGGATACGATGCGGGATGCGGGGGCCTCCGCCATGGACCCGACTGCCGACCTGCCCGACTGCCTATCTTGCATCCTGCATCCTGAGGGGGCGATGCGACCCGACACGGACGTCCCGTATTCGGAATGGCTGACCGAGGTGCCGCCCGAGGAAGCCGAGTACTATCAGAATATCGAAGACTACTTTGGCCGCAAGGGGGGGTTCCCCTGGGTCGTCCGAGGCCGAGACTGGCTGACCGTCCGGGGCTGGTTCGAGCAGGGCATTCCCCTGACGGTCGTCTACCGGGCCATCGATGAGTTCTTCGACAAATTCGGTCGCGAAGAGGCCCCCCGCTTCCTCGGCTTCGTCGAAAACTTCGTCAAAAAGCACTGGCGCCTCTATCGGGCGGCGACCGTCGGGCAGATGGCCGCCTCGGGCCTGCTTCAGCAGGTCACGCCGGCCCGATTGGGCCAGTGGCTGGAGAACTGGGCCCAGCAGTTAGGCCGGTCGGCCGAGCGGGCCCGGGACCGAGGCCTGGAGGACGCGGCCCGGGTCCTGGAAAAGCGGCGGGCGTCGCTTCAGCGAATCCGTCGGCAGGTCCCGTCCGAAGGGTCCGTGACGGCTGAACTGATCGAGCGACTCGAGCACAAGCTGGAGAACTTCCAGAAGACCCTCCGGCGGGAGCTCATCCGGAGCCTGCCGGCGAGCCTTCAGGCGGAATGGCAGGCGCAGGTCCGTCAGGCGTTCTTCCGGCGCCTCGAGGGGTACCTGGCCGAACGCCAGCGGCACCGTCTGCTGGACGAGGCCGTCGCCCGACGACTCTGGCAGGAATTGCAATTGCCCGACTTTTCCCTTATCCATTACCTGGTCGAGGCATTCCGGTCCGCTTCAGGAGATGCGGAATACAAGGTGGAAATGCGGAATGAGGAATGAGGAATGGGGA
>BEHN01000034.1 GCA_002898535.1 bacterium HR11 | reverse complement strand
TGGAAAGGGCAAGCCGCTTTTCAAAGGCGTTAACAAGACCAATCTAAGACTCGTCGAACAAAGGGCGTTTGGGAATGGAATTGTCTTGTTGCGATACCACGTCTAGTCCTTGAGAGCATTCCGCGCCCCATCACGCGCCGAACACCCGCTTCCCCCTGACGCCGCGCCGCTGAGCTAAGCGGCGCAGGTGAAGCGCAGGCCGTCAGGCGGAAACCCGATGCCACAACTTCTGAGGAGGGAGCTGCGACATGGCACAGATCGGACAGGAGATCGTAAACCCCCGGACCGGGCAACGCGTCCGGTTCGTCGAAGCCGCAAGCGCGTCCGCCGGTGCGCGGCTCGTCCTCGAGTGCGTGAGCCCGCCCAGTGCGGAACGAGAGCCCGAGCATGTGCACCCGTACCAGACGAATCGGTTCGCGGTGCGTCGCGGCGCGCTCCGTTTCCGCATCGCTGGCGTGGAGCGCGTCGTGGCCGCCGGCGAGGAAGTCAGCATCCTGCCGGGTACGCCGCACCACTTCTGGGTTGAGGGCAGCGAGCCCGCCGAGTACCGGCAGGAATTCGAACCGGCCCTGAACACGGAAACCTTCTTCGAGGCTCTCTTCGGCCTCGCCCAGGCCGGGCGGTTGAGCCGGGGTGGGATGCCGCCGGTCCTGCTCCTCGGCGTGTTCGGACAGACGTTTTGGTCGACGGTGCGCCTCACGCGGCCACCAGTATGGGTCCAGTGGTTGACCTATGCCGTGCTGGGGCCGTTCGGCCGGTTGCTCGGCCAGCGCTTGCCCTCGGCTCAGGATAGCGTGTGAAGTGCGGAACTGAGGCCCCCGTTCGAAGGGGGTGAACCGCGGCCTGAAAAGCGTCAGGCGGACCGGGCAAGGGAGACTCTCGACCAAAGGAGCCTACCATGGATCAATCCCAGACTGCAGCCACGTTTCACTGGGCAACCCCACTCGGTGTGAGTGTGATTTGCTTTCTCGTGTCAGGAGTTGTTCATCTGTTGATCGGGACACTCACGCCAGTCTTTGAACTCATCTCAAAACTCTCCAGGTGATGAGGAAACAGGCCAGGTGCACGAAGGCCCGGAAGGTCGCCAGGGCCCTGAAGGATCGGCTGGTCTGACAGGAGCGGGTCTCCGGTCCGGGGAAGGGCCGGGAGCCGCCCTTCAGACTCTTGGGGACCCGGCCCCCGGACTCCCGATTTTGATGGGTGTCGAAGCGAACCATCCCACGTTCATGGGATAGTCCGTCGGCGGGGGCGGCCTAAGCTTGGGCCGAAGAAGGGGGCGTTTAGAGACGATTCACCGCGTCGCCCCCATGCCCGGACCTTACCGGGAAATCCCCCCTTCACTCCTAAACCATCGTAACGGAGTAGGCTCATGAAGCTTCGAGTCGGTGCGATCACCCTCCTGACGGCCGTCGTCGGTGCCGGGGTCCTCTTCCTGGGCGCCGGCGGGCGCATGTCGTCTCCAGCGACCTGGTCGCTGGATGCCGAGGTCATCGAGGGCTGTAGCTGTAGGTTGTTCTGCCCCTGCTTCTTCAGCGGACCCGACAAGGACTTCTGCAAGTTCAACAACGCCTTTCGGGTTAAGACGGGTCACTACGGGGGTGTCAAATTGGACGGCCTGAAGTTCTGGGTCTCCGGCAATCTGGGCGATGACTTTTCAGACGGGGAAATCGAGGTCCTCCTATTGACTTTCGAGCCCTCGGCCACGCAGGCTCAGATCGACGCCATCTCAGCCATCCTGGGTGAGATTTATCCCGTCCATGCGAAGCAGGTTTTGGGTCCCGAGCGGAGCTCCATCGAGTGGGTCAACGGACCGACGACGGCGATGGCCCGCCGGGCGAACGGGAAGGCCGAAATCACGCTGACTTACGAGAAGGGCGACGACGGGCAGTCCCACGTCGTCATCCGCAACCTGAAGTACATGGGTGCCAAGCAGAACCGGGGCTTCCACCTGGCCCGTTCCAAGCACCGGGCGACGGTCGGCGACGAGACGTACTCCTTCAACGGGACCAATGGCTTCTACATCGAGATCATCAGCTCGGGCACGGTCAAGGCCATGACGTCGCAAGCCCGCTAAGACACCGTTCAGATTGGATTTAGACCCCCTTCACTCCAGGCCTCCCTGGCCCGGGGCGAGGGGACCGGTCGCGGTCCCCTGTCCCCTACCAGGCCCTGCCGAGGCAGGGCCTTAATCCGGGAGCATGCGCAGAAGGGCGGCTTTCCGGTCCATCGCATCTCTGAGGTGAAGATGGTAATCGACCCGACGACGGCGGAATAGGCGGATTCAGCCTACTCCCCGCCGGCGACGACGATCGTCTCTCCCGTGCGGTTCAAGCCCCGGTCCTGGGACAGGTCGGGACAGCACCCCTGCATACCCTTACCAGCCGCCGCCTCCGCCGCCCCCGCCCCCACCGCCGGAGGAGCCCCCGCCGCCAAAACCGCTCCCGCCGCCCCCGAAGCCGGAGCTCCGCGAGGGCGACGACGGTAAGACCGAGTTCATCGAAGACACAGAGTGGCTCAGACTGTGCATAAAGACCTGAGGTCGAAACGTCCCGGGCGTCCAGGCGGGCGACTCGTACCAGTCCGGCGGCTTCTGCAGGAGCCCCTGAAACTTTTCGGCCCACTCGTCGGCGACGCCGAAGACGAGGGCGTACGGCAGGACCCGGTCGAACAGGTTCGGGTCCTCCCGAAGGAGCCGCTCGAGGCGGTCCTGCTCGACCCGCCGGATGAACTCCCGGAAGCCCAGGATTTCCCAAAGGGCCTGGACGCCCTTGGTCGTCCGCCGGGGCATGGCCGGTCCGAACAGCCACAGGAGGCCGCCGGTCAGGGCGACCCCGACGCCGAGCGCGAGGGCATTCAAGGCATTGCCCCCGAGGTGCGAGACGGCCACACCTGCAAGGATGCTCCCTGCAAGGAGGAGACCGCCGAGGGTCTGGTAGAAGTTCCGTGTCTTCTGAGGGTTGCCGGCGAAGTATCCCTCGGCCGTCATCCGCCGGTAAAGCGCATCTTGGGCGTCCCGAAGAGTTCCATAAAATTTCTCTTTCAAGTCCGAGAGGCGAACGGCGGTGCGGGCCGACCCCTCTCGCGGGAGGCGAATGATTTCCGCGGCGGGCGGGTCTTTTTCGGCATAGGTCCGCAGGCCCGCATAGACGATTCGCTCGTGGTCTTTCAACGTGTCGGCAGAAGGCCCAGGGGTCGGGAATTCCAGTACATAGTCCGTGTGCTTGAATATCAACATCTTCGGAGACTCTTCCTCCCGAATCCGCAGGTAGCCCCGGACGGCTAAGTCGATGATCGTCGCCGTGACGTCGACCGGGTCGGCCCGCTCGTCCAGCAGGACGCCGACCTCGGCCGGCGTTAGGCCCGCTGGCGGCCGGTATTGAGGGACAAGGGCCTGCCGCCCTACGGGGTCCCGCCCGTGCCGCCACCACCGCAAAAACAGGAACCCGCCGACGACGGGCGGGAGCAGGATTCCCAGCAGAAGCCCCCCGTTGTCCGTTACCCACCAGACGAAGTCCTGCCCGCCGGCCGGCGGCCGCACGATGCCTTTCGGCCAGCCGACGACGACCGTCAGGCCCTCACCGACGGCCAGGGGCCCCGTCTCGAAGACGACCCGGCGGCCCTCGGTCCAGGAACGGCCGTTCCGTCCTCGGGAGCCCCAGGGGCCCGTGTAGAAGGTCGTCCGGACCGCCGCCGGGTCCACGCCCTCGGGGAGGACGACCGTACACCGGGCCTGCCGGATGGGCCACTCCCACTCGTGGCCGATACAATTCCAGTACAGCTCGTCATGGTCGGGCAAGAAGAGGAGGCCCCGCTGGACCTCATAGCGGACGACGTAGGTCTGTCGGCCCTGGACATACCGGTCCGGGTCGCCGATGCGCCACTCGACATAGTCGCCGACTTTCTGCTCTCGGACCCGGTAGGGCCGGCCCGCCGGGTCGGTGACCGAAATCAAGCGGACGCGCAAGTTATAGGCGGTCGGCAGGCCCCGCACGGGCCGTTCGTACCGGAAGGGCACCCGTCGGTAGATGCCGTGTCGCCGGACGGGTCCGAAGTCGACCCCGATGGCTTCCGTGATGACGAGACGCCCGTCGGTCCGGACGTCCAACGTCACTTGGTAATCCCAGATATGGGGAAACGACTCCTGTCCATGAGCCCTCAGACCGGCGCTCAGGCCGACGAGGACCCCGACCAGGCTGATAAGCCACGACCGCATCCGTCCCATACCCCCACCCCCGCTGAACTGCCTTACTGCCCTATCAGAGCCGTTCGGTTCGTGGGAATGGCGTCGGAACAATCTTTCCCAACGCCCGGGAAGCACGGTTTTTCAAGCATCCGGCAGATGGGCAGGTCGGCAGATAGGCAGATAGAAGCCGGGTGGGCAAGGATCAGCCCCAGGGCTTTTGGGACCATCTGCCCATCTGCCGAACTGCCTATCTGCCAAAGCTTGAAAAACCGTCCTTCCCGAAGGGTCGAAAAAGCCGAATCCATACGGGTCTTCACGAACCGAATGGCCCTGCTATGTAAACTGCACCCGCACGGGGGCCCGCTCTTCCTCGGCGATCTCGAAGAACGGCCGGTCCTGAAAACCGGCCATCCGAGCGATGACGACGTCGGGCAGGACCCGCAGGCGGGTGTTGTAGTCCCGGACGACGGCGTTGTAATACCGCCGGGCATTGGCGATGTCGTTCTCGATTTCAGCCAGCTGGGCCTGAAGCTGGAGGAAGTTCTGGTTGGCCTTCAGGTCCGGATAGGCCTCGGCCAGGGCGAACAGTTGCCGGAGGGCGCCCGTCAGTTGGGTTTCGGCCTCGATGCGGGCCTGGGGCGTCGGGGCGGCCCGGGCGGCGTTGCGGGCCCGGACGACGTTTTCCAGGGTCGTCCGCTCGTGGGCGGCGTAGCCCTTGACGGTCTCGACGAGGTTCGGCACGAGGTCGTGACGTCGCTTGAGCTGGACGTCCACGTCGCTCCAGGCGTTGTCGGCCAGGACCGACAGGCTGGCGACCCGGTTGTAGATACGGATGGCCGCCCCGACCAGGACGGCCAGGACACCGATGACGATCAACAGACCCAGCATGGGGGACCTCCGGCGAAGTCTGGGACGTTCGGCCTTAGGCGTCGGATGTCGGGTGGAAGCCGCCCGCCCTCAAGACCCAGCCCTGGATTATCGTAACCCGGACGTCCGTTTTTCGTCCTGCCGGTAGACCCTTCCGGGCATGGGGCGCAGGCGCCGTCCTGCGACGATGAGCGGACTGCCGGCCCACGGGCCTACGGCCCGCCGCCGTGTCCGACGGCCGCGGCCGGCTCGCCGGCGTCGGCCTTCTCGACGATCCGGATGTTCGGGCTGAAGGTCCACCGGTGGGGCAGACGGACGAGGCCGATGTCGCCGAGGGGGTTGTGGACCCGGAAGGTGTACAGGCCGTGGTGGTAGTCGTAGGGGTAGCCGTCCCGCCGGTGGACGGCCACGTCCAGGGTGTACAGGCCGGCGAGGAGGGGCAGGGGGTCGATGGCGCACGTGACCCACCCGGCGCCATCCATCTCGATAGGCTCCCACCGCTCGATGTGCGTGTTCGACCCGTAGCAGTGGACGCCCTGTTCCGAAAAGACGCCGATGCCGAATACAAAGTCCCGGACGGGCCGATGGGCCTGCACGTGCATGCGGATGATCATCGGCTCGCCGGTCTGAAAGACGCGGGTCGGCTCCAGCCGGCCGTTCAGGAGTTCGACGTCCGTGATCTCGACGGTCCGGTCACCCCACCGGCTCGGCGATGAGGCGACGGCCGTCGCCTCGACGGGGGCCGCCTGGGCCAGTCGCTCCGTCTCATGGCGGGCGACGTCCATCCGGTAGCGGCCGACGGCCTCCCGGGGGTCGCCGACGTACTGGATACGGCCCTTCTTGAGCCACACGGCGACGTCGCAGAACTCCTCGACGAGGCCGAGGGCGTGGGTCACTAAGAGGATGGTCTTGCCGGCCCGTTTGAAGGCGAACATCCGCTCAAGACACTTGTGGGCGAAGGCCTCGTCGCCGACGGCCAGGACCTCGTCGACGAGCAGGACGTCGGGGTCGACGTGGACCGACACGGAGAAGCCCAGCCGCATGAACATCCCCGACGAGTACGTCCGGACGGGGTTGTCGATGAACTCCTCGAGTTCAGCAAATCGGATGATGTCGTCCATCCGCTCCCGGACCTCCCGGCGGGACAGGCCCAGCATGATACCGTTGATGACGATGTTCTCCCGGCCCGACAGCTCAGGATGAAATCCGGCGCCCAGCTCGATGAGGGCCGCCACCCGGCCGTTCACGCGAACGGTCCCCCGGTTCGGCCGGGTGATGCCGGCGATGATCTTCAGGAGCGTGCTCTTGCCCGAGCCGTTGGGCCCGATGATGCCCAGCGTCACGCCGCGGGGGACCGTCAGGGACACGTCGTCCAGGGCGACGAGGACTTCCCGGGGCTGGAGGAGCCGAAAGAGGTCCCCCCGGAGGAGGGCCGTCTTGAGCGTCAGAAACTGTCGGCTGAAGGCCTGCCGCTTGTAAAACTTCGAGACGCCTCGCAGTTCGACCGCCACGTCCGACCGCATCAACCCGGCCTCAAAAGGGACCATAGACTCCAGACCACAGACTTGTCTACTTCTACGGCCGCCCGCGTCATAGGGGCGAGGCGGGACGGCCAGCCGAGGCAGGTCTGTAGGCTATCGTCGTCTATAGTCTATGGTCCATGGTCTGGGGTCTCTGCATCACACCCGTCGCGCCGCCCGCAGGGACGGGACGATCAGGACCAGAGCCGTGACGACGAAGAGGAGCCCGCCCAGGGTCGCCATCAGGTCAGGCGAGACGGCCGGCTTCGGCAGGGCGACGCCGCCGATGAACAGAAACGCCAGGACGATAGCCGTAATCGATTCCCCGGCGATGAGGCCCGAGGCGACCAGCGTCCCGACGTTTTCGGCCCGCTCCCGGGCCGGCGCCGGCAGGTTCCGCCGCTGGAGCCAAGCGTCCATCAGGCCCCGGAACACGCCGCCCACGAAGATGGCCGCCGTCGAGTAAAAAGGCAGGTACATCCCGACGGCGATCAGCATGACCGAGGGAACCCGCAGGAGGATCAGGGCGACGGCCATGAGGGCCCCGACGAGGACCAGAGGCCAGGCCATCTGGCCGGCCATGATCCCCTGAGACATCATGGCCATCAGACCGGCTTGGGGGGCCGGCAGGGTCTCCGACCCGATGACGTAAGTCCGATGCAAGATGACCATCGGGAACGTCAGGACGAACGCCGAAATCAGGACTCCCACCATCTCAGCGGCCTGCATCTTCCAAGGCGTGCCTCCCAGCAAGTGACCGATCTTGAGGTCCTGCATCATGTCCCCGGCGATGCCCATCGCACAGCAGATGACGGACGCGATCCCCAGGACGGCCAGGATGCCCCGTTCGCCGGTGATCCCCATCGCCAGGAGGACGAGGGCCGAGATGATGAGCGTCGAGAGGGTCAGTCCCGAGATGGGGTTGTTGGAGCTCCCGATCAGGCCGACCAAGTAGCCCGCCACGGCCGCAAAGAGCAGGCCGGCGACGACCATGACGACGGTCGCCACGACGGCGCCGCTCACGCTCTGCGTAAAGTACCCGTACAGGAAGCCGACGGGGATCGCTAACAGGATGATCCCCAAAAACACAGGTCCCATCGGGAGGTCCCGCTCCGTGCGCAGGACGACGGCGGCGTCGGCCGCATAGGCCCGACCCCGCAGGATGCGAGCCAGGTCCTGGACAGCACTCCGGAACGCCGATCCCAGGGCCTCCCGTAGGCGGAAGAGGGTATAAAAAGCCGCCACGATCATCGCCCCGACGGCCAGGGGCCGGACCTGCTGACGCCATACGGTGAAGGCCACGTCCATCCAGCCCTTGGACTGAGCCGCCGCTTCCATGTGAGGCCCCGCAAACAGGAGGAGGGGCACCAGCAAACCCCAGGCAAAGAGGCCGCCCGTAAAGACCAAGGCGGCCAAGCGCCATCCGATGATGAATCCGACCCCCATCAGCATCGGCGACGCCGAGGGCGTGACCCAGACGAGGCCGCCCCCGTGTTGGATGTCCGGGGCGACCGGCGAGGGGAACCTCCGAAAGGGGATGAACCCCCGGAGATACTCCTGGATAACCTTAATGCCGATGTCATTCTTGAATAGCTCGATGAGAGCGCTCAGCCCCATCGCCCCGAACACGTAACCCGCCCCGGTCTGACCCGCCTGACCGGCCTTCGTGAGCTCCGCACAGGCCACGCTTTCCGGGAAGGGTAGCTCGGGGTCATGGACCAGGACCCGACGGAGGAAGATGATAAACAAGACCCCCAGGACCCCACCGACCAGCATGATGAAGGTGCTTTCCCAATAATTGAACTCCTTCCAGACGCCCGTCAGGACGAAGGCCGGAATCGTGAAGATGGCCCCGGCGACCAGGGCTTCCCCGACAGAGGCCGTCGTCCGGGCGATGTTCTGCTCTAAGATGCTCCCCCCGATGGGACGTAGCAGGGCCAAGGCGACGACCGTCGCCGGAAAGGTCGCCGCCACGGTCAGGCCGGCCCGCATCCCGACATACGCATTGGCCGCTCCCAAGATGATGGCCATGACGACCCCGATGATCAGAGCCCGGGCCGTTAACTCCGGAGGCCTCTCCTCCGGCGGCACGTAGGGCCGAAATTCCTTCGGCTCCGCCATGGGACCCCTCCTCTCGGTAAAGCCATCAAGTTGATCAAACGTACTGGAACTGGATGGCGAGATGCAAGATACAAGATGCAAGATGGGGAATGCAAGACTAGGGGGATAGGGAGGGGAGGTAGGCAGATAGGCAAGTGGGCAGGTGGGCAGTCGGCAGGTTGGGAGGTAGGCAGTCGGCAGATGGGCAGGTCGGCAGATAGGCAGGTGGGCAGGTGGGCAGGTCGGGAGGTAGGCAGGTGGCAGATGGGCAGGTGGGCAGGTGGGCAGGTGGGCAGGTGAGCAGGTGAGCAGTCGGCAGATGGGCAAGTCGGGAGATAGGGGAAATGGGGATCTATTCGCCACTCGCCATTCGCTATTCGCCATTCGCCATTCGCCCTATTCGCGGCTTGCCACTTACCTCAGATGACCCGCTCGTACTCGGCGGGCGTCAGCTCCCAGACCCGGACGCCGCAGAAGCGCTCGCCTTCCGGGCAGAAGGGCTTCGTCCGGGCCATCCACCGGATGAGGCACGGCGGCCCGAGGTAGCGGCCGATGCGGGGATGGACTTCCATGATCTGCCGCCATTCTTCCAGGGACGCCCGCCAGATTTCCTCCTGGGCGTTGTAACACAGCCGCATGGCCAGCTTGTGGTGCATGTTCAAGAGGTCGCCCGACTCATAGAACCGGACGGGATAGGCGTTCGGCAGGAGATAGGCCGCATACTCAGGGGGGCCGCCCCGCCGGAGGAAGTCGACGATCCGCTCAAACAGCCAGGCCATCGTATCGTCGTAAAACCGCCGGGCCGCCTCGTCTTGCTCGACGAGGACGGGGACGACGTAGTCGGGCTCGCCCGTCCAGGCCGACCAGACGACGGGCCGGGCGGCCGGCGTCATGCGGTGCCGCTGGTCCTGAGCGTCGGCCGTGTGGCTGAGCTTCTTTTGGAAAGTGTACTGCACGTGATAGAGGGCCCGGGTCAGCTTCAGGTGGGTCGTCACGTTGAGGGACTCCCCGAGGGCCGGATTGCGGGCCGGGTCGAGGACGAGGGCGATGGCCTCGGCGTCGCTCAAGGCCGAAGCCGGAAGCCCCAGGACGGACCGGACGGCGGCGGCCAGGACGGCCTCGGCGTCGGGGACGGTGGCGACCAGACGGCTGATGCGGCCGTCGAGGGCGGTATCGAACTCCCGGACGAAGGCCCGGGCCTCGGACGAGGGCGGCCAGGTCCGCCCCTCGATGGGCCAGGGGCTCAGGGCCGACGGCTCCATCGGCGCTTCGAGGACCCATTCGTAGTGGGGGTCGTATTCGAGGACGACCCGGACCATCTGGTCGGCGACGAGGGCCTGCTCGGTGGGGACGTCCCCGGCCCGGCAGGTCTTCCAGTAGCGGAGGAGCGTCAGGGCACTGACGGTGTGATACAGGTACGTCGTCGTCGCCAGGGGCAGGACATAGCGGGCGACTTCCTGAGCCTTTTTCTGGACGGCCTTCCCGTACTTTTCAGGCCGATGGCGGCGGCCTGGAAAGCGTCGGTAGTAGGCGGCCTCGGCGATGGGCCGCAGGAGGTCCGTCAGACGTTCGTAAGCGGCCATCAGGCCCTCGACGGTGGCGACATAGTATTCCCGCAAGGGGCCCGTCAAGGGCGGAATCAGGAAGTTCTCCCGTCGGACGGCCACGTAGCGCTGGCTGACCTGCTCGCTGTTGTAAAAGGGGTGACTGTGCAGGAACGACCAGGCCAGGAGGCGGGAGACGTTTTCGAGGGCAAACTGGAAGTAAGCGTGCTGAAAGGTCGTGTGGTGGCCGGCCTCATAGAGGCTCTGGGCCAACCGGCGGTCTTTTTCATCGAGGGGGCTTTCCAGGACGACGCCCCGACCCGAATAGCACGTCCGGGCGCTGGTGAGGACGCTCTCGAAAGGGCGGGGGAAGGCTCGGACGAGCCGCACACGCGGCTGGGGCTCAAAGGTCGCCGTCATCCTGCCTCATTGGTGCGGAAGGGGGGACTTGAACCCCCACGGGGTTGCCCCCATTGGATCCTGAGTCCAACGCGTCTGCCATTCCGCCACTTCCGCAACGGGGAGGGTTCGCATAGTAAGTATAAAACCCCTCGGGACTCCGATCAAACGCTCCGTGTCGGGGGCCGGGTGTCAGCAGGGCCGTTCGGCCCTGTTAGCAGAGCCGTTCGGTTGGGAGAAATGCTGTTCCCATCAGGGAAAACGATGGCCCGGCGATCTCGATTTTTCAAGCTTCCTCCGGATGACCCGGTCAGGACGGGCGGTGCATGAGGAGGACGCCCGCAGGACGGCCGGCTTTCTAAGGAAGCCACCGGCATGACGGCCGGTGGGCCGGGGATAGACGCCCGTCTCCCGACCGGCCCATCGGCCCACCTGCCCACCTGCCTATCTGCCCATCTGCCCACCTGCCCATCTGCCGACCTGCCCACCTGCCGAATGCTTGAAAAATCGTCCTTCTCAGAGTATCGGAAAAGCTGAATTCATGAGGATTTTCCCGATCCGAACGGCTCTGTTAGGTAAGAGGGCCCCAAGCCGCAGACCACCGACCACCAACCATCGACCATAGACCACAGACCTATGAATCCCCTAAGGTCACCGGAATCCCTCATCCCGGGATGAGGCGAATCGAGCACCACGACAGGTCTATGGTCCGTGGTCTGTGGTCTTTTTTATACTTGCATCCCGCATCTTGCATCCTGTATCTTGCCTCCCTCGTGAAGTCAGGCCGGGAGGAGAGGCGCCCGATGGATCGGGGGATGAGTGTGCAAAACGTCTGGGGGCTTCTGACGCCGCCCGCTTCTGGGCCGGGGGACCTGTACTGGGAGAATCTCTCCCTTCCGATGAGCATCACCGTCAGCATGCCCTTTGTCTTGATGTTGGGGGCCATCGCCGTCTTGCCGTTGGCCTTCCCCCATTGGTGGGAATCGAACCGTAACAAAGCGTGGATTAGCCTGGCCCTGGGGGCGCCGACCCTGGCCTACTTGCTGAGCTTCGTGCCGGAGGGCCCGGCGCTGGTCCTCCATACGGCCGTCGATTACGTGGCCTTTGTCACCTTGCTGACGACCCTATTCGTCATTTCCGGTGGTATTTACGTACGTGGGACCCTGGCCGGGACGCCCCTGACGAACACCGTCCTGCTGGGCATCGGGGCCGTGGCGGCCAGCTTCATCGGCACGACGGGCGCCTCGATGGTCCTGATCCGGCCCCTCCTGCGGGCGAACCGTCTGCGCCGCCATAAGGTCCATACGGTCATCTTCTTCATCTTCATCGTTTCCAACTGTGGGGGCCTCCTGACGCCTCTGGGAGACCCGCCCCTTTTCCTGGGGTTCCTGCGGGGCGTGCCCTTTCACTGGACGCTCCGGCTCTTCGCCGAGTGGGCCCTCGTCAACGGCGTGCTTCTGGTCGTCTACAACCTCCTGGACCAGTACTGGCTGAACCGGGAAGAAGCCGAGGACCGTCGCGCCTTGCTGGAGGAAATCGAACGGGCCGAGCGGCCGATCGCCATCGAAGGCCGCCACAACTTCGTCTACCTGATGGGTGTGATGGGGACCATCCTGCTGGTCGGATACATGGGGCGGGTCGCCGGATGGTCCGACATCCGGCAAAAGCTCGCCCAGACCGCCCTCATGGCGGGGCTCGCCCTCCTGGCCTGGTGGACCACGCCCCGGCGCATCTACGAACACAACCACTTCACGTTCCACCCCCCCATCGAGGTTGCCGTCGTCTTCGGGGGCATCTTTGCCACGATGATCCCCGTCCTGCAGCTCCTGGCCCACTGGGGTGACCGTCTGGGCGTCGCCCACCCCTGGCAGTTCTTCTGGATGACGGGCGTCCTGTCGAGCTTCTTAGACAACGCCCCGACGTACCTGACCTTCGCGAGCTTAGCCAGCGGTCTCCTGCATACGGACCCGATGAATCTGGCCGAGCTTATTCGGACGGCGGACGGAGAGTTCCTGCTCCGGGCCATCTCGTGCGGGGCCGTCTTCATGGGCGCTAACACCTATATCGGCAACGCCCCGAACTTCATGGTCCGTTCCATCGCCGAGGAGCAACGCATCCGCATGCCCTCGTTCCTGGGCTACCTGCGGTGGTCCGTCCCCTTCTTGTTCCCCCTGTGGATTTTGGTGACTCTCGTCTTCTTCCGGTAACAGAGCCGTTCGCTTCGTGAAAACCCGCATGGATTCGGTTTTTTCGACCCTTCGGGAAGAATGGTTTTTCAAGCCAAGGGCAGTTCGGCAGTTCGGCAGTTGGGCAGATGGTCCCAAAAGCCCTGGGGCTGATCCTTGCCCACCCGGCTTCTATCTGCCTATCTGCCGACCTGCCCATCTGCCGGATGCTTGAAAAACCGTGCTTCCCGGGCGTTGGGCAAGGTTGTTCCGACACCATCCTCACGAACCGAACGGCTCTGGGTAACTCGTGCTCTGAAGCAGGCCTAAGGTCCACGGTCTATAGTCCGTGGTCTATGGTCTGCGGTCTGTGTCCGTGGTCCGTTCCATCGTCCACACCCGGATCCATCCGTCCATGCCGCCGCTGGCCAATTCGCATCGGTCCGAGAAGGCCAGGGCGAGGACGGCCTGGGCATGTTCCCGCCGTTCATCGACGAGCGTGAGCCGCTCCCCATCCCACTGCCAGAGCCGGACCCAGCGATCTGTGCCGGCGCTGGCGACCCCGACCGGACCGGACGGTTCGACCGTACAGGCCGCGACCTGCGTGACCCACCCCTGATGGGCGGCCTCCTTCCACAGAAGCCGGCCGTCGTCCCGCCGCCATAGATGGAGCGCACCGCTCGTATCGCCCGAGGCGACGACCCCGTCGGTCACGAAGGCCACGGCCCGGACCGGCCGACCGTGGCCGGTATAGGCCGTCACCGGCCGGCGGCCGTCGGGGACCGACCAGACGAGGACGGTCCCGTCCTCCCCGGCCGAGGCTAACCAGCGACGGTCCGGCGAGACGGCCAGGCCGACGACGGGACCCGTATGACCCTCCCAGCGCTCCCCGGGCGTCTCGCCCCGAACAGACCAGACCATGACGACCCGGTCTCGCCCCCCGCTGAATATGAGACCCGCCGGCGGGATCCCGGCCAGGGCCTCGACGTCGCTCGCATGCCGACCGAGGACCGTCCACTCACCGGCCGGAAGACGCCACAGCAGGACTCGATCCTCTCGCCCCGCCGTCACAAAGCGTTCGGCGTCCAGCACGGCGACGGCAAACATCGAGCCCAGCCCGGGGTTCCACTGGCCGATCAGGGAGGGCCCTCGGTCGGGCGTCCACTGCCAGAGACGAACGCTGTCGTCGGCCCCGACCGAGACCAGCCGACGGCCTTCCGGCCACCAGGCGACCCCGTAGACCCAGCTCGGATGCGCCGGCCAGGCATGGACGACCCGCAGGTTCCATCGAGCCGTCGTCTCTGCTTCAACGGGCCAAGCGCAAAGGGCCAAGAGCCAAGCGCATAGAGTCTTTGCCCTTTCCATAGCCGATCCGTTCGGGAGGTGAGAAGTGCGATGGAGGGCGGAAAGGGCACCTCCACGAAAGCATGATGTTTCAAGTATTCGGCAGATGGGCAGGTCGGCAGGTCGGCGGATGGGCAGTCGGCAGATAGGCAGGTGGGCAGGTCGGCCGATGGGCCGGTCGGGCGACGGGCGTCTATCCCCGGCCCACCGGCCGTCATGCCGGTGGCTTCCGTAGAGAGCCCGCCGTCATACGGGCGTCCTCCTCATGAACCGCCCGTCATGACAGGGTCATCCTGAGGCGTCTTGAAAAATCGAGATCGCTGGTCCACCGTTTTCCCGGATGGGAGCCGCATTTCTCCTAACCGAACGGCTCTGATAGGTAAGTATCTCGCATCTCGTATCTTGCATCTTGTATCCCGCATCCTGCATCATAGCACCATGATCGATACGGAGGGAGTGACGATGCGGAGCCATCGCTTTCTGCAAGGATTCACGCTGGGCATCATGGTCTGGGCTCTTGGGGCTCTACCGGTCGACGCCCAGGCACCGACCGACGGGGCCAAGGCTGTGGCCGTCGTGCGAGGCTTCACGAATCCCGACATCCAGGGCACTTTTACCCTCACCCGGGTGGACGACAAGTCGGTGCGCATTGCGGGCGAGGTCCGGGGCCTACCCCCGAAGACCACACTGGCGATTCACGTTCATGAGTGGGGCGACTGCCGGAATCCGGACGCCCCAGGCGCCCACTTCGACCCCCACAAGAGCGGCAAGCACGGGCACCCGCAGGATCCCGTCGGCTCTCATCATGCCGGCGACCTGCCGAATCTGGAAACCGACGACCAGGGCGTGGCCCGCATGGACTTCACGACCCAAGCCTTCACGCTCGATATGTCGCCGACGTCCGTCATCGGACGTGCCATTATCATTCATGAAAAAGCCGACGACTATAAGTCGCAACCGGCCGGGGCGGCCGGTGGCCGGATCGCCTGCGGGGTCATCGGTTGGGCTAA